>CALFSX010000236.1 GCA_937916515.1 uncultured Planctomycetaceae bacterium
TGCCAGGTTGCACGCCCTGCCCCGTATCACGTGCCAGCGTATCACGTGCCAGCGTTTCACGTGCCAGAAACGTGATGCCGGACATTTTCCGCGTGGCAGGTCTCTGCCGTTATGCGTTGAGACATTGCCCAAAGTCGCCTCAAACCTGACTGAAGGCAACTTCTTCCGCAGAAAACTACGCGGAGTATCTTCACACTGCGAAATAGAACAAGCCAGATTGGCTGCGTTCCAGACGTTCGCTGAATTCGATCCGCCAATTCAAAATGAAACCAACGCAAATTGTGTTCAATTGGGTTTACAGCAACATACCTTTTGTTGTGGACGGTTCTGGCTTGTGGGAATTAGCCCACATGGTCAGGTTCGCGTTCTCTGCGGCGGCAAGTCAGCAAAATTCGCTGTATTCATCACTTGCCGCCGTTCCAGCCAGACTCTACGGTTCACGATTCTGCGTCAGCTTGCAGGCAAATACCGCCGGACGCCCCACCATTTTCTACAGCCAACCTTTGTGAGATTCGATTGATGCGCAACGTCTGTACACGCCTGATCCTGTTAAGTTCTGCCCTGCTGCCTCTTAGCGTTTCCGTCAATGCTGACGATTGGCCGCAATGGCGCGGCCCAAATCGAGACGGAATTTCCATAGAAACAAATCTGGACCTGGACTGGACCGATGCTGCTCCCAAACTGCTGTGGCGTACAGAAGGTGTTGGGCAGGGATATTCCGGCGTCTCCGTAGTTGACGGAATCATTTACACAACAGGTAACACGTCCGCTGGACAAAGCGTGATGGCTCGCAAAGCAACGGACGGTTCAGAAGTCTGGACAACCGCCGTCACAGACACGGTTCCCAAACACGGCTACGATGGAGCACGTTGCACTCCGTCTATCACCGCAGAACATGTTTATGTCGTCACATCCAACGGACAGATCACCTGCCTGAACAAAGCCGATGGCAAAGTCACGTGGTCAAAAGACTTCAAGGAATGGAACGGCAAAATGATGAGCGGTTGGGGCTTCTCAGAATCTCCAACCGTCGATGGCGATATCGTGCTGTGTACTCCCGGCGGCGACGACGCGCTTGTTGTGGCTCTGGATCGATTCACCGGAAAGGAAATCTGGAAGAGCCCTTCGTTCAAGTCTGACAACGGAAAAGATGGAGCTGGCTATTCTTCAATTGCTATCGGCCATGCCTGCGGCGTCAAGCAGTATGTCACGCTGTCGGGTCGAGGCGTCGTGGGTATCGACGCCAGCAATGGCAAGACCTTGTGGACATACGCTTCTGTCGCCAACAAGACAGCCAATATTCCAACGCCCATTGTGTTTGATGACTATGTCTTTTGTTCGTCAGGCTATGGCACAGGATCGGCTCTGCTGCACATCACTCAGGACGGCAAAAAACTGAACGCAAAGGAAGAGTACTTTCTGGACGCTGGCACACTTCAGAATCACCACGGCGGCATGATTAAAGTGGGAGACTACATTTACTGCGGCAACGGCCATAACAATGGCATGCCTACGTGCCTGAAAATCGATTCCGGCGAAGTTGTCTGGGGCGGCAAACTGCGAGGCGTCGGCAAGGGCTCAGCCGCCGTCACTGTGGCCGGCGACCATGTGCTGTTCCGCTATGAATCCGGCGAAATCGCATCCATCAAAGTTACGCCGGAAGGCTACCAACCAGCTGGCGACTTCATGCCCGCTTTCCAGGAAGGCAAAAGCTGGGCTCACCCAGTCATCGTCGATGGCAAGCTATACCTGCGAGAACAAAACGTCCTGATGTGTTACGACGTCGCAAAAAATTAGTACAACGCTTGCGACACACCCTAACCCTTCGTGCATGCGAACTAATGGCTGGACAGAAACCTGTCCAGCCATTTACACGTCCGCAATGCCAATCCGACAGCGTTCGCATGGACAAAATCTGCCGAACAGCCCCCCCAAATAGCGGGCTGGGCCAGAGCCGCACTTCGCTGCTTCATCAACTGAATGACACACGACAACAAGTCCTTCGATCGCAGTTACCGCTCAGATGCTGAGTTGCGATAGTTCAGCGCCGCCGAAACGGTAGGTGCGTTAATTTTTGAGACCGTCCTCAAAACACATTCGAATTGCACGCAGAATTCCGATAGCCTCCGACCTATGGTACGACGATCTGCGAGTTTCGGACAGCCTCCGCGCCTTCCGCCAGCAGAAGCCTTCCCCATGATCTTCCCCGGAAAACTATCGATGCGTCTCAGCACATATTGTCTTCTATTGATGCCCCTTCTCGTGATCTCATCCAGCAAGCAACTTGCGAGTGGTCAGGATGCTGACAGTGAAAACCTGGTTCATTCGCGGCACAAGTTTCTGCATCACGGACCACATCCCACAGAAGCACCTTCGGACAAGCGGTTTTTTACCAATCGCAGCAGCGACGTGGTGTTGCCGTTGACCAACGAAGACGACGCCTTTGTGTTTGCTGTGTTTGGAGATCGCACGGGAGGACCAGCGGACGGAGTCAACGTGCTGGCAGATGCCGTCCGTGACGTGAATCTAATCGAACCAGATATGGTGATGACCGTGGGAGATCTTATCAACGGTTACAACCAGACTCCCGCCTGGATGGTGCAGATGAAGGAATATAAAGCCATCATGAAGCACCTGGTGTGCCCGTGGTTTCCAGTCGCGGGTAATCATGATGTTTACTGGCGTCCCACCGACGATGTCCAAATGCCGCGGGAGCAACACGACGCCAACTATGAAATGCATTTCGGCCCACTGTGGTATTCGTTCCAGCACAAAAACTGCAACTTCATCGCGCTGTATTCTGATGAAGGCGATCCGAAAACCGGCGAAAAGAATTTTCGGAAGGCCGAATGTCAGAAGGTCAGTGACGAACAATTCGCGTTTCTGAAGCAAGCATTGGCTCGAGGCAAAGACAACGATCATCAGTTCATCTTTCTGCATCACCCACGCTGGTTGCAGGGCAACTACGGCAACGACTGGACGGAACGCGTTCACCCACTGCTTGTCGAAGCAGGCAACGTGACGGCTGTCTTTGCGGGCCATATTCACCACATGCGCTACGACCCAGCTGATGGCATTGAATACGTTACGCTGGCGTCTGTGGGAGCTCACATTACCAGCACCGTTCCGAAAGCCGGCTTTCTGCACCAGTACCACCTGGTCACCGTCCGCCCCAAGCAAGTGGCGTTGACCGCGTATCCCGTTGGAGCAGCCATGAACGTTCGCGAGATCACGGGCGACATGCAGGCCGAAGTCGTGCAACTTTCTAAACAGAAACTCAAATCAGCTAGCCCCATCAAAATTACCGACGACGGGCCGGAAGATAGCGTGCTGGAAGCGGAAATCACCAATCCGACGTCGATGCCGATTGAGTTCACCGTAACGCCCACCAGCAACGACAGCCACTGGATGTTGTTTCCGTCTCACATCCACGGCAGACTCGATGCCGGTGAATCTCGCAAAGTCAAAATCAACGCCGAATACAGCACTCGGCAGCTCGACAATTCGTTCCGCGGAATCAACCTCGTGCTGTCTCAGGACTATCTTGCCAGAACAACTCGCTACGCCATTCCCGACACAACAACGAACGTCGAATTCGATCTGCAGATTTCGCAACCCACCGGAAATGTGCCTAACCAGGCACTGCAACTGGATGGTCGAGATGACGCGTTTGCAATTCCGGCTGACAAGGTTCAGTTGCCACAAGGAGCTTTCACGGTCGAAGGTTGGTTGAATGCGACCGGATTTTCTGATCGAACGGCTGTCTTCGCGAAGTCACAAAGCAGCGAATACAGCATCTTCGCTGCCCGCGGCGTCCCATCAGCAAGTGTTTATCTGAATGGTGATTACGTCGTCGCTCGCAGCTCGAAAGCTTTGTCACTTCAGCAATGGCATCATGTGGCGTTGGTCTACGATGATGATTCCGTGGCGCTGTTCGTTGATGGCAAACTGGCAGAACGAAAGTCAGCACCGCCAAACGCAAAACGAGCAACAAACAAGCTACCATTGTTTGTCGGAGCTGATCCAGACGGAGATGGAAAACCGACTTCCTTCTTTAAGGGTCAGTTGGACGAATTCCGAATCACCACGGGCGCTGTCTACAGCGAAGATTTCACACCATCAAGACAACTGGACGCCACCGAAGAAACCGTCCTGCTGTACAAATTCGACCGAGCCGTTGGGCCCATAATTTTCGATCAAGGCCCCAACAAATTTCACCTGCAACTGAACTCCGGCGGAACGATTACACCCCTGGCCCCATAGCTTTAAAACAGCTAACAAATACTGATGCGAAGTTGCCCCATCAGGCAAACCGTAGGGCCGGTTCCTACCGGCCAACTTCGTCAAGCCCTCCAGAACGGCCGGTAGGAACCGGCCCTATTTTGCTCTCGCAACTTGCGCGCTGATAATGCAATCACGTTGAATTGGAATTCTGCTTTTGTTTCCGTTGGAACATGCTGTTCACGGTTATGCTGCGATCGACTTCACCGTTATTCCACACCAATCACGCGGTCGACTTCGTCGAAGGTGGTGGCTCCCTGGGCGACAAGCGTGTAGCCGTTTTGGCGGAGGGTTTGGAAGTCTTTGCCGTGAACGGCTTTTCGTAGGTCAACAATTGTGGGGCCGCCGTGGATGGCGTCGCCGACTTGTTTTTTTACGTCCAGCAGTTCAAAAATTGCTCGACGGCCGGAATAGCCGGTGCCCAGACATTTCTTGCAGCCGCCGGGTTCGTAAATGGCATCGCGGATGGCTCCGCCAAGTCGTCGCTTGTCGTCGGCATCCGGGCGTCTGCGTTGGCGACATTCTGTACACAGTGTTCTTAGCAGTCGCTGCGACATAATCAAATTCAATGCCGACGCCACCATGTTGGGGTCAGCATTCAGGTCCAGCAGTCGGTGCAACGTGGCCAACGTATCCGGAGCGTGCACGGTGGACAGCACAAGGTGCCCCGTCATCGTGGCCTGCATCGCAATCTTTGCAGAAATCCCGTCTCGAATTTCTCCAATCAGCAATACGTCCGGGTCCTGCCGCAACAATGCCGGCAGCATTTCCGCAAAGCCTCGACCATGTTCCGCATCGATGTTCATCTGAGTGATGCCGTCGATCTGATATTCCACCGGATCTTCCAACGTCATCACGTTGCGAGACTTAAAGTCGATACTTCGCAGCATGGAATACAGCGTCGTCGTTTTCCCTGAACCCGTCGGACCGCACATCAAGACCATGCCGGCATTCTGCTGCATGACGCTGTCGATAATTTTGACGAACTTTGTGGGGGCACCCAATTGCCGCAATGTCTGAGGCGCGCTTTCCGCATCCAAAACGCGAATGGCCAGCTTTTGCCCGTGCACAGACGGTGTAAAACTGACTCGATAATCCGAACGCCGATTCGGTGCAACGGTGGAATAGTTGCCTTCCAGAACTTCCTGAGTGGCTCCCATTTTGGTTTCGCACAACACCTTAACAATGCCGTAAAGCCGTTTCGCCGCGTCCTTGGGAATCTTTACCAGATGAACAAGAGTTCCATCAATTCGCATTCGCACATCGATGTGATCTTCAGCTGGTTCAAAGTGCATGTCTGTTGTGCGTGACTGAAAACCAACCAGTGTCAGCAGTCCCAGCATATGAGGACCGTCGCCGCTGTCGGCATGTTCGCCAACGGAAATCCGTTCGCCTCCGGAACCCACCAGAATCAGTTTATCGAGCGAAAAGCCCAGATTTCGCAACGTGTTATGAATGTGAATCAGCTTGCGCAAATGCGGCTGATCTTCGACCTCGCTGCTGCTGCCTCCGAACAGAAACCCCAGCAACCCCTTCCGCTTCTTCTTTTTCTTAGGAGCCGTATCAGACGCTTCTTCAAATACCGACCGCTGTTTTTTCGCCGGCTTCTTCTTTGGCGCTGGGCCAGACTTAGCGGGTGGCACATCTGGTTCACGAAAAGGCCGACGGCTGACACGACCCGATTCGTCAGCACGCGAACGCTCTGTTCTGCCACCTCTGGCTTCTCGATCGCCGCCTCCGCCGCCGTCGCGTTCCCCTGGCCGACGACGCCGCACGCTGGGTGCTTCATCACCATCCGGTGCACTGGAAGGTCGCCGGCGAACTCCACCAGCGGCACCTGACGAACGTGCCCCACCTGCGCGAGACCGTGGCCGTCGTCTGGCGGATGCGTCATCAACCAAAGGTGCGTCAAGGTCCAATGCGTCAGGATCGTATTCGTCGTCTGCAACGTCATCAAAATCGTCGTTGCCGCCACCACCGCCGCCAGATGGAAACAGTTCCGGATAATCATCAGCAGAAGACCAGCGTTTGCCGTCGGTTGAAACTTCAAAGTGGCGACCAAACCGCCCACGTTTTGCCATCGAATGCAGTTTCTCGATGGTCAACGGGCCTAATCGCTTGCCACGACTTCTAATGTAATAAGCAGTTGCCACAAGCCCCTCACTTCATTCTGATTGTTTCTCGCGACAACATCTCACACTGCTTAAAAGATTACCTTCGCCGCAATCGCCAGCAGAATAATAACGGCGACGCCAACACCGGCCATCGTCGCCATCTTTTTCATTTTCTGCTGCTTTTCGATCTCCGCAATTCTGGCTTCGAAGCGTAGCTGCACGGCGTCCGGAATATCAAACTCTTCAAACGCCGCGACGGCGTCATAGTGGCGATAGATGTCGTCGATCGTCACGTTATCCGAACGCAGAACCTTTGTCAGCTTCTTGACTTCGCCCGCATACACGCGAGCCGCTTCTTCTTCCTGCCCGAGTTCTCGAATCCAGCGCAACATCGGCTGCGTTTTTTCTTTCGCATCCATATAGGGCTGAGAATCGCGATCGCACTTTTGAGCGACAAGTTCCCATTTTTCGCCCAGCGACTTCGTGAGTTCCGGATCGCCGCTGTCCATCGCCGCCTGCCATTCCACAGTGACTCGATTCAGCATGCGGATGGCTTCCAGCTTTTTCACTTCAACCATCGTCTGATCGATGCGTTCGATCACGCGTCGGTCGGGCTTAACCGACCACGGCTTTTTGTGTAGTTCATCGGCAAGACGGCGAACTTCTGCATAATTGCGGCTGCTGATCGCTTCTCGACTTTCGTCAGAAATCTGTCGAATCCGAGTTTCTTCGTACGACTTCAAGTCGTCCTTCCAATAGGCGGTTCCCACATCACGCTTGGCAATCTGACGCAACAAATCAATGCGGCTTCTTAAGGGTGCTCGTGCCAGCGACAACACGCGAAACTTTTTCATCAGACGTTCCAACGGCTCGTCTTCGGAATACGCTCCATTAATGTCTGTGGCGATATCAATTTGCAGTTCGGGAGTAACTGTCAGGCCCAGTTCTGCGACGAAGTCGTTCCATTCGGCAAGTTCGTGGAAGTCCAGAATCGACACAACTTCCAGCAGGTTCGGTTCCTGTTCTGCCAGTTGAATTGCTTCGCTGCGGTGCCCTTCAGACAACAGAGCATCGCATTCTCGCAAACGTTTGTTAGCGCTGCGAATTTCGGCGTCCAGCTCAGAATGCAATCGTTCCAGCTGTTCGCGGTTTGGGTTCATCGAACTCGCCAGTGTTACTCGAACACTTTCAAGCAGTTCGTGAATTTCAGCAATTTCAGCCATATCGAATTACCCTGCTATCAACAACCTGTCACAGACAGGCCTGTCCAGCATCTTATGTAAGTTGTTTAATCCCAAGGACTACCAGAATCGCAATGACTGCCAATAGCAACACAGAAACCAGGATCAACCCGGCTTTGTTTTTTCTTTTCGAAGACTTCCGCTTCGTTTCTGAGCCACCTGCATCCGCCTGTTCCAGAGTTACGTGAGCATATTCTTCTTCCGGAATATCAAACGGCGACCGAGTTTGCACGGCTTTCTTTTGCAGCCTTGCTTCTCTACGCCGCCGCACACTGGGTCGTTCCGGACGCTCTTCGTCATCGTCACCATTTGGCTGACTTAACGCTCCGCCGCCAGAACGCCGTATCTTGGCAGCCGCCATGGCGTGAGCCTGATCCGGACGGCCTTCTCTGGCGGCCTGAACAAAAGGATTGTCGTCCGGAAGTTCAGTTTTCGAACCAAGCGGATCAACCAGAATGCCCTGCGTGCGAGCTCGCAAATGCCTGGCTTCACTGGTGCCATCCATCACAAACCGCCAATGACAATGAGCACTGCTGGTTTGACGTGTATAAAACGTGCTGAAGCAGACCTTCCATTGATCAGCTGCCTTCACCAGCTGAAGCGCTTCGTTCAGCAGTGCCATGGTCTGATCACCATTGGGAACGATCACCGAAACAGATCGAAAATCAGACGCAATGGCGTGCCCCAGCATTCCCGCCCAGCCTGCGTCTCCAAACACTTCTTCCCACGCACTAAACCCGTTGACCGGTTCTGAATACGAATCCGGAAGTCGATCCGGAGGTAAGGTTTGAGGATCGGAATCCCACTGCGAAAACCAAAACGATTGATCTGTAAACATCGCCGTCGGACCATCATCGAACGATTCGATTTCGTCGGATGTCAGCGCCAGATGGTGAGCAATCTTGTTGGTGCGATTGGTATGTTCTGCCTTGACGTGACCAATTCTGGAAAGCACATGATACACGGTTCGCTGAATACGGACCGTCATGTGCGAATGGTTCACGGGGGGCACGCTGCCAGCCAGAGATTCTGTGTAAGAATACCCGCTTAATGATTCCAGCTTGTCCTGCAGCGCGCGAGGAATCCCGTCCGTCGCAGCGACGGTGCAGAATCCGCTCGCTCCGGGACGCAGTCCACGGCGTGCTGAGGTGTAGACAAGTTCGAAACTCACGATCAACCTGCAATCGGGGCAATGCAATCAAAAAGCCAGCGTCCTGCAACAATCAGCCGCCCGAACGTCGAACGGCTGGAATCAACCCGGTGCTGGTTTGGTTTAACAGATACAACAAAGGAACTTCTGCCCAAACCGGCTTCACTTCGTTGGGGCGAATTCCCAACATGCCCGATTCCTCATCCACTTCCGGCGAACGCCCCAATGACGAAACCGGAATGTACGTCACGTTGTTCGCAAAGCCTTCGGCCGCGTTCACAAATTCCGGCGCCAGCTTTGACATGATGACGCGCATCTGAGCCGAAACACTTTCAATCAGACTCAAATCCAAACCAGCCACACCCTGTCGAGCATCTCTGATGGGATCGTCAACGGTGTCCCATTCCGGCCATAGTGTTGGCCCCCACGAATCCAACTTCGTGATAACGATGATCAAAGGCTTGTCGTACTTTTGCTGCTGAGCCAATCCTGAATGCGTGCGAATACGGTTGGCTGCTTCGTGCAGGATCTGGTCCTGACGATGGCTGCGACCGGTCCCCAGAATCTGTGGATCATTGGTGTTCGCTTTGCAGGCTTCGCGAAATCGTGCATGTTGAGTTGGGTCGAACAGGAACAACAACCCGCGCGAAATGTTCAGATGCTGAGTTGCCGGGCTGATGGAAGATTCGCCGCCTGGCAGAAAGTGTTCTCCCGCGTTGTCGTACAAACAAATGGCCCGCGAAATTTCGTCTCGCTCCGCAATGCGAGGATGATCGGCCAACGGCTGAACGACAAACACAAAGGGACGTGGATACCAAATTGTTTCATCACCAAACTGCACCGGCTGGTACAGATCGCCTTCCGTTTCTGTTTTCGGAATCGTGGCCAGTTTGTCCGGGTGTTCGTTGAAAAACAGTCGCTCTTCCGATTCATTCAGCTGGCGATTGGAATCCGGATCTGCGTCAGAAATGCTGAGCTTAAATCGTGAACCCAACGCCTGACGCATTTGCCAGGTTGTGGTCGCCAACATGTGCGACTTTCCGGAACCAGGCGAACCCAGAATCGAATAAAAGATGCTCCGCAATTCAAACATCGTGCGCGGAATACCAAGGTGACATTTCGGACAGCAAACTTCGCTGCAAAACGATCCCTGGCTATCGATGGCGTTGCCGCCCGCGTCAAACCGAGTTGGAAGAAACCGGCGCTGCACGTCCGGGCCCAGTCTGGCGTCCCCGTACAAACGAGGATGTGCAGAAGCCCACAAAGTTTCCTCCGGAGGAAACCGATTCCAGCAGTGTGGACAAGTGATCTGCGCTAAAATTCCTGAATCAGACAATGTTACCTCTCGCTATTTAAACGAGTCACTTCGACTATTTTTCGTGGCCGCATAACTTCCAGTTTCAGACCGAACTTTTTCTTATTCAAACGCCTGCCCGATTGGTGAGCACACATCGGCATTCAGGATCAGGCTAACCTTCCGACCGCACATTCTTGATAAACGTTAAAGAATGCGACCGATCCGGTGACCTACCCCGAGTGCCCATATTCTGGCATCCCCCTGCGGCGATTGAAAGCGCCAGAGCACCGATTTGCAGGGCTGGCACGGCAGCGACAAATCGCCAAAGTTGGCCTCACGACCCGGTTTACAGCCGAACGCCCTCACCGAACAACTCAACGACCTGCCGCCCACCTTGATCTATTCGGCAGTCTGCAACGGCGACGTTGGCAACATTAGCGGCACCGGACAATGAAAGCTGCGTTTCATGACGATCAAATAGCAAGCTGGAACAAGAATAAGGGCCAGAACGGTCGCACCGCCGACGCCGCCCGCAATTGTGACCGCCATGGGCGGCCAGAACCCGCCACCAGCCAGAATCAACGGCAGAAAACCAGCGATGGTTGTCAATGATGTGGCAATCACATGACGGCTGGCTCTTACAACAACCTCACAAATGGCGTTTGCGTCACCATTGGCGGCCGCTTCATCTTCCTGAATCGCCGCCAGCACAACAATGGAATCGTTAATCGCCACCCCCACCAAACCCATCGTGCCAATAATGGCCATAAAGCCAAAGGGGTACCCAAACGCCCACAAAGCTCCCAGCCCAAGGCCGACTGACAAAAACGCAACAAGCCCAATCATGGCCGCCAGCCGAAACGATCGGAACGACAGCACCAACGCAGCCACCATCATCATGGCCAAAACGCCAACACTGGCCATCAGGTTTCCGACGGCGTCGTTGCGCTGAGCCGACTCGCCGCCAAACTTCAATACGTAACCTGGTGGCAAAACGATTCCTGAATCAGCAAAGCGTTGCTGGAACTCCGCCTGCACGGGCGACGGCAACACTCCCGCCTTCAAAAAGGCCTGAACCTCTGTCATTCGACGACGGTTCTCACGGATAATCGTCGCCTGTTCCGGCATCAACTCCACCGCCCCCAACGCAGATAACGGAATGCCCGAATATCCTCGATCGCCCGGCAATATCGAAGCCGAGGCGGCATCCGAAAGCACGTTTAAAGATTCAATCTGATCCACCGTTTCCCGTCGAGTCCCAGCCACTCGAACTCGCACAGGAAGCTCTTCCGTGCCTTCCATAATCATGCCGCCAACAGCACCTTCGACAGCCCCAAACATTTGAGCGGCAACGGATTGATGAGTCATCCCGGCCAGACGCGTTTCTTCTTCATCCAGCGTCAGCCGCAACCGTGGCTGCGGTTCCGACATTTCAGCACGCACATGAGTCACCTCAGGAATCGACGCCAGCACGCCATTGATTTTGTCGGAAATCAAACGCAGCTGTTCCAGATCCGGCCCAAACACCTGAACCTCAATGGGAGCCTCAAAGGGTGGCCCCTGCTCCAGTTGCCGCACCAGCAGGCGCCCCCCCGGAAAACGCAAGTCAAGCTGCCGCTGCATCGAGTTTATCCGTTCCGGCAGGTCTTCGCCGGAATCAAGCTTTACCAAAGCCTGAGCATACTGCGACATCCCACGACGCGACGCAATTTGATTGTAATAAAACGGAGGAGCACTGCGGCCCAGCCACCACGTAACATCGGTGACACCATCAACCTGCAGTAACTCTTCGCGAATTCGCCCCGTCTGCAGCAACGTTTCCTTCAGTGAAGACTGAGGCGACAGCTGAACTTCCACGGCAATCTGATCGCGATCAGCTGGTGGAAAAAACTGCTCCGGCAATAATCTTGCCTGAACAAAACCGGCCACTGGCAAAGCAATGCCCAGCAGAATTCCAATCCACGGCTTAGCCGTGATTGTTTTCAACAACCCGCGATACCATTTCAACAGCCATTCATTACCCCACCCGTCGCGATACCAAATCCGCTGAGGCTCAACGGCAACCGAGCCACTGTGCGAAACACCAACGGCCGAGCCGGCCGAAGTCGAAACGCCACCAAGAAACCCGGTCAATGCTGGCACAATCGTTAAAGCAATCAGCAACGAACTAAAAATCGCCACAATCACGTTGACAGCGATTGATCCCACAAACTCGCCCGCCGGACCAGGCATCACGGCAATGGGAGCGAAGGCTAATGCCGTCGTAAACGTCGACCCAAACAGCGGCACAGCCAGCAGACGAACCGTCTTCCCAACGGCCTCCAAAGCCGTAGCTCCCGCTCGCATTTTCTGATTCACTTCATCAACAACCACAATCGCGTTGTCGATCAACAAACCCAGCGCAATAATCAAACCGGTCACTGACATTTGATGGATCGGAATTTCCATCATCCGCATTCCAGTAAACACCATAAATGCAGACAGCGGCAAAGCAGCCCCCACAATCAGCGCGCTTCGCCAGCCCATCATCCACAAAATGACCAGCATCACGCTGCCAGCACCGATCAACAGATTGTTCAGCAAACTAATCAGTCGCTCAGAAACGTAACCGTCCTGACTAAACACCTCAATCAACCGAATCCCCCGCGACAACTTAGCGGAGAAATCTTCCGTCACCTTTTCAGACTGAACATTCCACCAGTCAATTCGCTGGTTCGGTCGAATTAAACAAGCCAGCACGATTCCAGGCTTGCCATCGACAATCGCCAGCTCAGACGGCGGTTCGGCAATGCCACGAGTGACAGTGGCGATGTCTCCCAAAGAAACAACCTGGCCATCTGATGATGTCTGGATCGGAATCGAAGCCACCCGCTCCAGGGAATCCAGCTCACCAGACACCTCAATCAACAAATCGTTCTCGGTGCCACGCAATTGTCCAGCAGAAAACCGAGCATCACTGGCCTGAATCAGGCGGCTGACATCCAACGTCGACAACCCCAAAGCAGCCAGCCTGTCCGGTAGAATTTCAACCAGAATCTCTTCGTCTGGATCACCAAAAATATCGACATCCTTCGTGCCCGGAACAGCCAACAACAGCTCACGAAGTACTTCCGCCTGTCGTCGCAAAATCGGCTGCATGCTTTGAGCCGACGAAACTTCCGAATCTGCGGGACTTGTCGGGCCATCCCAAACCAGGCCAATCAACCGCGTATAAGCCGTCACTTCGATACGCTCGAAACGTGGCTTTGAAGCATCTTGCGGAAGAGAAGACTCGGCGTCCGCAATCTTATCGCGGATGCGCGACCAGACGTTGGGGGCGGCGTCTGCATAAACGTCGTCGTGCAGTTCCACTGTGATCGTCGACAGAGACGACCGAGAACTGCTGCGCAGCTCTTTAATCTCTGCAATCTCACGCAGCTCGTCTTCAATCGGCTCAGTCACCAGCGATTCTACCTGTTCCGCATCGGCTCCTGGCAAAGCGGTCAGAATAAAGGCAGCTCGCTCCGTTAACAGGGGGTCTTCCATGCGAGGTAGAATGATATAGCTGGACAGACCGGCAACGACGATCAGCCCAATCGTCAACAACGTAAGCCGTGGATTTCGCAGAAACAAGGTTGACACAAATCACCCCTTCTCTGCGGTAAAACTGTCGGGCGTGTCAACATCAGGGCTTTCATCCGCATTCTCGTCTGTTAAGTCTGCGTCCCCCACATTCATGGCCTCAACATCTGCGGTCCCCGCATCAATCACCACCTGCCCTGGCACAACACGATGCACACCGTCAGACACCAGGTGTTCTCCCGAATACACTGCTCCGCGAATAATCGCACCACTGCCATCGGTATGCAAAACTTCGACCGCGCGAGACGTCACAACCTTGTGATCCGAATCGGGGCCAGCCGCTTCAACAACATAAACAGTCCAAAGCCCTCGAGCACCAGACGCCAACGCAGACACCGGCACGCGATAGCCTTGAATCTGCAATACTTCATCAAACTTCATTCGCACCAATTGACCGTCTGCAAGTTGCCCCGACTGCAACTGCGAAGCCTGACCGGAATCGATTTCCAGGATCACCAGTTGCGTTCGAGTGGCCGGATTCACCTCCGACAACACGCTGCGGATTCGCCCCGTCACCTCCTCGCCATTTGCTGAAAGAATGTAGTAACCATCGCGATCCAGGCTTCCCGCCAACGACGAAGGCACGCCGATGCGGGCTTCCATGTGGTTACTTTCCAGCAACGTAAACACTGGTTGCTGAGCACTCAGCATATCGCCTTCGTCCGCCGACCGCTGAACAATCGTCCCGGCAAACGGTGCTTTCAACTCGCTGTCCGCGTCGTCAATCTGAAGCTGTCCCAATTGAGCTTCCAGACCGGAAACGACCGCCTTTTGAGCATCAATCTGTTCCTTCCGAGTCCCCGCTTCAAGTTCTTCAAGCTGCATCGCGACGGAATCGCGAGTCGCGACGGCAGCGTGCCACGCCAAGCGCACTTCGTCCAGATTCTGAGCACTTGTGGCTCCACGACGTTGCAAATCCTGCACGCGATTCAAAGTCGCTTTGCTAAGTTCCAGGTCCGCCGTTGATGCTGCCAGGTTGGCTCGCGCCGTGGCAATGGTTTCCGCACGCGGGCCCGCAACAAGCTCCTTCAGGATGGCCCCCTGTTGACGTATTCGAGCCTGAAGATCTGCAATCTTAGCTTTTAACTGGCGACGATCAATTTCCGCCAGAATCTGACCTTCGGTAACTTCAGCACCATCATCGACAAGCACTTTCACCAGGCGAGCAGAACGTTCAAAAGCGAGACGCGAACGGCGAGCCGCAACCAAAGTCCCGGTAAACTGCCGCTCCTTTACAATCGAACTAACAGGCTTAAGCTCAATCGTCTGTACCGGCAACGCATCCACAACGGGCGAATCAGCTGCGCCGTCCTGCCCCTTGGGTGACACCAGCAACTTACCGGTCACGCCAAACAGGGCGACTGCCGAAATTAGAATCAAAATCGATTTCATCAAACCAAACCTGTTCTTGGCGACACACTGTTTCGCCAGATAACTTCCATCAAACAACCGCTCCGCCACATGAAAATTCCGTTACCACGGTTGTTTTAGTCGAGCAAATTCTTTTGCAAACACATCTTCAACGATCTTCTCCATCGCGGCGGCGAAGTCCATTTCTGACGACAACGGTAACCAGCCAAAGCCATCCAGCATGCGATGAATGTTCGTTCGAATAGCCGGAAACGGCTCATGAATTCCCAGCTCCGCCACCGCATCACTGGTCGCAATAATGGAATAAGCTCCTTCGGTCATTGACCACAGCCCGAACACCAGCGATTCGCATGACGTCCCTTCCGGCAATGTCACATGTCCCTGAGCGACTCCATCACGAACAATCCCGGCCACAATTCCGACGCACTGCATCTGGCACCCCTTCACCAGGGCACGCCGCTCTTCTGTGGTTTTGTCCCATATGGAATCCGATTTCACGATTTGCTCAACGCGAAAGTGATCCGGATACAATCTCACAAACAGCTCTGCCGCAACGCCGATTGCCGCCAGGCGAACTCGAGGAATTTCGCGGTAAGATGCTGCTCGTTGAAACATGTCTCGCCGCTTACCCATCGTTTCCACCAGCAGTGCCAGAATGATCTCTTCTTTGCACTTAAAGTGGTTGTAGATCGTGCCTCGAGAAACGCCCAGTTCCGTTGCCAGCGAATCCAGCCCCAAACCGTGGTATCCGCCGCTCAAAACCATCTGCCGCGCCAATTCCAGAATACGCGACTCACGGTCAATAATTTCTTGTTTTTTCGGTGATATTGTGCTCATTAAGATGACTTTATTGACACTTCGTCAACTTTCAATCAATTTCTTGACACATCGTCAAAAACATCAGTTTATTCACAAAGCAAAAGATGATGAAGACTGCCGCACACACAATCACCGCCGGAATGCAAACAGAAACACAAGCTCCGCTGGAGATCACTGCTGGTGAGTGGTAAAACCAGAATCGTCAATTTAGGCAATCTGGGAAGCCGCTTTACGGAACACACTCAGTGGGACAATCAGCGAACATGGCCAAGAAAAAGAACAAAGCAAAGAAGGCAACTCTGGCAGAGAAAGCCGACAAATTCGTTTGCTATCAGAAGTCGGTCCAGTCGCCCGAACACGAACTGGAAATCTTCAATCAGGTGTACAACGAAGCCTACGGTCGACGACCGTTGTCTTTGCGAGAAGACTTTTGCGGCACGTTTGCCGTTTGCTGCGAATGGGTCAAATCTGACGAAGAACGAACGGCCTTCGGCATCGACCTGTGCCCCGACACTCTGCAGTGGGGCAAAGACCACAATCTTGCCAAGCTTGACGAAGAACAGGCATCGCGAGTCACCGTTCTGGAACAGGATGTTCGAGCTGGAAACACGCCTACGGTTGACCTGCTGGCCGCCCAGAATTTCTCATTCTGGATCTTCAAAAAACGACAGGAAGTCATCGACTACTTCAAAGTCGCCTACAACAACCTCAACGACGAGGGCGTCATGTTAATGGACATGATGGGCGGCAAAGAATGTTACAACACCACCATCACAGACAAACGCAAAGTCAAAAAGGGAAAGAAGGGGTTCGACTATCACTGGGAGCAAGCCTACTTCAACCCCGTCACGGCAGACTGCAGCTTCTACATCCATTTCCGGTTTGCCGATGGCAGCAAAATGAAACGCGCCTTCGAATACCATTGGAGATTCTGGACGGTGCCGGAAGTTCGAGAAATGCTGGCGGAAGCCGGATTCAGTAAAAGCCTCGTCTATTGGGAACAGGAAGACGACGATGGCGAAGACACGGGCGTTTGGATGGCCGAAGAAACAGCCATCAACAACGACAGCTGGCTGTGCTATATCGTGGGTATCAAATAGATAGCGCAACACGTTCGAAGATACCGCAAAGCCAACGTTGTTCACAGAAAAGAAACAAACTCGCCGCGCGGCCACCAACAAAACGCAGCCGCGTAAGTTGCGACTTTCAGTGACTGCTGTGAACATGCAATGACTGACTTTGAGCTGAAACCACCGTGCAGCAGCTCTCGCCTGGAACTGCCTCGGCACATCATGTCCGAAACCTCACTGGCTTTTGCGGCCGTGCGAGCTTTGACATTGTGACAAATTCCGCATTGCCAACTGCGACAAACACCAACACGCTGCGTTTTCGCTAGCCGATGACGCGACTAACGTGCTCGCATCATCCTGAATTAAACTCTAGACTGCACGAATGCCCCCCCAGCGAAGCACGCTGAAATTCTGCCAAAACGGCCACGCGACACGAAAACACTCGTCCGATGGACACACCTGTTGAACAAACGTGGAACAACGTCCCCTGCCCCGGCTGCGCCTGCGTATGCGACGACATTACGCTGAAACGAAGCACCGCAGGCCAGTTGCTGTTTTCCGCAAAGTGCGAGCTGGGCGAATCATGGTTTCAAAACCACGCCGATGGCTCCTACCATTCCGCAACGATTGACGGAAAACCGGCCGAACAAAGTGCTGCCATCAATCATGCGGCCAACATACTGAATACTGCGAATTACCCGTTGATCTACGGCCTGTCCCGCAGTTCCACGCCTGGCCAGCGAGCGGCCGTTAGACTTGCCGAACAACTTCGCGGAGCATTGGACACCACCGCGTCGCTTTGTCATGGCCCTTCGATCATGGCGTTGCAGGAAGTCGGCGAAGTCACTTCCACGTTGGGCGAAATTCGCAACCGAGCCGACCCGGTTATCTTCTGGGGTTGCAACCCCGGAAGCTCACACCCACGACACGCCGAACGCTACTCCGTGTTTCCGGAAGGCCGGTATGTTCGAGGCGGCCGCAGCGATCGGAAAATCGTGATGATCGGTGAAGCTGACCTGGTTCATGATTGGCGACTTGATCAGAACGGCAGCCAACCCGATCTGGTCATTCCACTGGAACCAGGAACCGACTTTGAAACCGTATTGAAACTGCAGTTACTGCTGAAAGGATCATCAAACGTCAACGCATCCAGTGAACTGCATCAGCTGATGCAGATGATGCGATCGTGTAACTATGGAGTCGTCTTTTTCGGGCTGGGACTGGCCAAAACCAGCATGTGGACGTCTGACGCAGGTTCGAACACGGGACATATCGATGTCGCAGCACTGCTGAAACTGGTTTCCGACCTGAACGCGATCACGCGATTTACGGCGCGTCGTATGAGACTTCAAGGAGACGTTTCCGGAGCCGACAGCGTCCTGTGCTGGCAAACGGGCTACCCTTTCGGCGTCGATTTTTCTAGAGGCTACCCTCGCTACAACCCCGGCGAATATACGGCCAACGAACTACTGGAACGTGGCGACGCCGACGCAGCAGTGCTGATTGGCACAGAAACCGTAAAGTTCTTCTCCGATGAAGCGAAAGCTCAACTGAAGAACATTCCAACAATCGTCATTGACTACCCGAATTGCATGCCGGACTTTCAGCCCAACGTACACATCACCACCGCCGTCTACGGCATCCACGCTGCTGGCACGATCTATCGGATGGACAACGTTCCACTGTCAACCCACAAACTCTGGGACAGCGAACTGCCAACCGACGAATTCGTCCTGAATGCAATCAGCGACCTGTGCTCCTGGAATTGAATAAAACAACCCCATCTGGAACGAGCAACACATTGGGTGGTACCGTCAGACTTCCCACCAAGTGAGTCGCAGAGCGACGACGTGTAGCAATTTCACATGCCGTCGATCCGCGACTGTGAGAGAGCAAATACCAAATCACGACTCCTGTCAAACGCCATGGAATGTGCGGTCGTGAAGTCATGTATTGCTGGCAATCCATCAATCAGATTCGGGACTATTCCTCTCCATAGCCGACTCGGGCAGACCAGACTTCATTTAACTGGCTTTCCTGTTTTCGCCTTTGCGTTCTTCTTTGGCTTCGCAGCTTCCCTAACTGGTGGCAGCCCATCGTCCGGCTGATTCCATAAGCGATAGGGGTCATCCAACCGACGCATTTCGGACAGCAGCAAGGCTTCCATTTCTGCCAGCTTTTCTGAGTAAGCCGGATCCTCTGCAAGGTCCTTCAACTTTGGGTCATCCTTGCCATGTTCGTTCAAATATTCGTTTGGGTTTTCTGCCAAATTGAACAACTGAGTTTCACGAACTTTGCCATCCAGAACATCGTACTTAATCAGCTTCCAGTCGCCCTGCCGTACGCATCGCATGCCCGGCTTGGTCCCGCCGTTATAAACTCCAAACAGAGTATTTCGGACGATCTCTTCTTCGCCCATCAGCACGGGCTTGAAGCTCACGCCTTCGCTGGTTTCCGGAATCTGGACACCAGCCAAATCACAAATCGTCGACAGGCTATCCAGCAGATAAATGTTGCCTGTGGCGCGAGTCCCCGGCTTGATTCCCGGGCCCTTCACAATAAACGGAACTCGCCAGGTATGCTGGTAAAGGTTCTGCTTGCCCTGCAATCCGTGACGCCCAATCGCCATACCGTGATCCGCCGTATAGACGATGTAGGTGTTTTCCAACTCGCCCATCGCTTCCAGCTTCGCCAGCACTTTTCCGACCTGAATATCGATGTTTTCGCTGCACGCAAACTCTCGACCAAGCTCGTTGCGAATTGTCCGCTCGTCTCGATTCTCCCAAACACCACTCACGGACACTTCATCGCGCAGGCCCGGATGACCATGATGAAACGGGTGCTTTGCAAGATAATTGATTGGCAGTGCGGGCTGCTTCGGATGAATCGCAGGCAGTTTGTTTTTGTCAGTGTGATTGACGGCTCCGTACTTAGCCAGAAGTTCAGGAGTGCCATCGCGAGTATCATGCGGATGTGAGAAACCGAAGTAGATCAGAAACGGATCTTCATCTTTGGTCGCTTCGCGACTATCCAGATATTCCAACACCTGCTTACCGTGCCACGCACTTCCGCTTTCTTCGGTACCGCCTCGTTTTGTGGCATCTTTCACCACCGTGAATTTCTTATTGGCAGCCGAATAGCTATTACCCTGCTTGCAAGTACGCATCGTGTCATAGCCAGCCTTGTTGAAGACAGCAGCCATCACGTTATCTTCAATGTTCTTCGGGCATGTCTTTTGCCCGGGGCCGATTGGAAGATGCCAGACTGTTCTTCCAGTCATCACCATATGACGTGACGGAGTACAGACGGCTCCACTGAATGAGCCCATATGATAGGCTCCATCCAGAACCATTCCTTCTGCTGCCAGCCGGTCAATATTGGGTGTTTCCAATTCTGACTTGTCGTTGTAGACCTTCAGATCAAACGGCGACTGATCGTCAACGATGATAAACAGAATATTGGGTCGCTTGACCTGCGATTCTGCGGCCTGAGCTATGCTGACTGCAAAACAAACAAGAAGACCCGCAGCAACGCAGGCAGATAATCGTTTTCGCATATTGGAGTTTCCAAAAGATTGGTTCAGAAGTGACCAACATTATGACGAGCCGTCTTCGATCGGCAACCAAGTGACGAACAGCAAGCTTTCTGGCCGCCAAATCGCTGACGATCAACATCTGAAACAGGCAGCACAGCAACGAAAGCAGATCAATTCACTCGCCCGCGTTCTCGATAGCCTGCCACCCGGTCTGACAATAGACTGTATTGCTTGATCAACGCGATTAAGCCAACAGCAAATCGCACAACCAACTTCAACTGTGTGAACCATCGCTATGCGAAGACTCAATATTTCATCAGCTCTGCTGGTCGCTTTGGCCAGTACGTTCTCACAAGCTGCAGAAACAGAGTCCATCACGGGCCCCAACATCCTGCTGATAATGGCCGACGATATCGGGATCGAGGGCCTTGGTTGCTATGGCGGAAACTCCTATCGCACACCCAATCTGGATCGAATGGCGGCTGAAGGAATTCGATTCACAAACGCGTACGCTCAACCGCTCTGCTCGCCAACGCGAATTCAGCTGATGACCGGCAAGTATAACCATCGCAACTGGAAGTACTTTGGCATTCTTGACCCGAAAGAAAAAACGTTCGGCCATCTGCTGAAATCAGCTGGCTACGCGACCGGCATCTTCGGCAAGTGGCAACTGCAATCGTACGATCCGCCAGACCTGCCAAATTCAGCCGAACGTCGCGGCACGGGCATGCACCCCAAAGATGCGGGCTTCGATGAATACGCCTTGTTTCACGCACTGCACACTGAAGACAAAGGTTCGCGTTATGCTAACCCAACCATGCTGGAAGGCACGTCTGGTGCTGCAGGCGAACTGAAAACGTACGACGGAAAATACGGTGAAGACATCTGGGTAGACAAGATCGTTGACTTCTTTGACCGTCACAAAGACCAGTCCACGTTCGTCTACTATCCGATGGCATTGCCGCACCATCCGTTTGAACCCACACCAGACAGTGACGGTTGGGATCCGCAGAACATTCCGCTACAGGACGTCGGATTTTTCAAGGATATGGTCGAGTACATGGACACAACGGTCGGCCGCCTATTGCAGAAGCTTCAGGACAAAAATCTTCGAGACAACACGCTGGTGTTGTTTTACGCGGACAACGGTTGCCATCAGAAAGTCGTTTCCACACTAACAGACGGCCGTTCAATTACGGGCGGAAAGGCAATGACAACTCAAACGGCAATCCACGTGCCGTTGATCGCCCACTGGCCGGGCCACATTTCGCCCGGTACTTGTGATGACATTGTCGACGCTTCCGACTTTGTTCCAACTCTGATGCAACTGTCGCAAGCAAAGCCGCTTCACGCCGTCACCACGGATGGCACCAGCTTTGCCCCGCAAATTTCCGGCCAACAGGGAACTCCGCGAGAAGCCGCTTTCTTCTGGTACGATCCTCGGCCAGGCTGGGATAAAGAACGATTCCGACGCAGTGTCTTTGCAGTGGACCATCATTACAAACTGTTTCGCAACGGAAGACTCTATCGCCTGACGGACAAGCCGTTGGAAGAAATCGCCGTCGCCCCCCTGAAGATGACCGACGCAGACAACGCGGCCAGAACAAAACTGCTCAGCGTGATCGAACGCATAGTGGCCGACGGAGATGAACCGCCGCTTGTCGATGCCTACGGCAAACCAGAACACGACCTGCTGCACTTTCCCGATGACAGAAAACAATCTGACTTTATCTGCGATGACCTGCTTAAGGCTGCAAAAAAACTTAGCTACGGATCAGAACCAGAACAGCAACTTTGGATCTTCACCCCTCTGGATGTCGTCAAGAACGAACTGAGGCCATGTGTCTTCTTCATCCATGGCGGTGGCTGGAGCGGCCATCCACGATTACTTGCCGCTCAGGCTGCTTATCTGCAACGTCGAGGCTACACCACCGTTTCCATTCACTTTCGTCCGCCAACTAAAGGACTCACACCGCACGATACACTTCGAGATGCTCGAATGGCTTACCGATGGATTGTCGAACACGGTCGAAAACATCACATCGACGCAGACAAAATTGTCGTATCCGGTGGTTCCGCAGGAGGCCACCTATCGCTGGCGCTTAGCACAATCAACTTACCAGACGATCCTGTGATCGAGCACCCTCCGAAGGGGTACGTGCTGTTCAATCCGGTAATCGATATTGTGGATGGCTGGGCGGCAGGTCGAAAAAAGTGTGAGGCTGCTGGCATTGATCCACAAAGCTTTTCACCCGCGCACCATGTTCGCAGCCAGTTGCCTCCCACGCTGATTCTTAGTGGCGAGCAGGACCCATTGATTCCTCCACCACTGATTCAGGCATTTCAAAAGCGAATGGTTGAAGCTGGCAACCGATGTGAATTTATCGAATACCCCGGTGCGGGACACGGTTTCTTCAACTATGGCAAAGAACGCAATCAATTCTTCCAATGGACCATGTGGGCCTTCGAAGATTTTCTGTCCGGAAGTGCCGACAAACCCGGCGTGCTGGAATAACCTGCGGGGGAAACAAACGTCATTCGCGCGACAATCAAGGCGAAACAGGGTTAACAGTCGCATCTGCGTTGTCAAAAGCCAACAGATTTTCGGCAAACAAACGACCGACCATCAAAGTGCCGGCAGTATCAAAGTGCGCGGCATTGGCGATTGAGGCTTCCGAAGTATCGACATATCGACACAACGGACCGGCCGCAGCGCAGTCTCTCTGAGCCTGCACAATGGCTGGCATGAATTTGTTTTTGCCCTGCTGAAATCGAGTATTCACGGCAACGAGTGCTTTCAGATCCGGAGCATTCAGTTGCTTCCGCAGTTCGGCAAGCATCTGCTGAAGACGCTTCGCGTACAAGGGTGCATCGATTTCGTTGGCATCACTTTCGCCCTGCACCCACAAGATCGCCCGCGGACGCAGTTTAAGATTCTTCAACTCAGCCGCAGCAACAGCGGCCTGAATTTCGGAAACCATCGTTCGAAAACACGCGCCGGATTCACTGTCCGACTTTGGATCCCAGTCCTTGCCAAGCCCTGTTCCGCTGAATGCTGTTTTAACGATAGCCAGCTTCTGCTGATGGCGCTTCTGCCACTCTCGCGCAAAGCCGATTTCAGGGCCGAAACCGCCGTCCGCCTGAGCAAAATTTCCATACTGACGATCGCGACGCGGCTTAATCGGGTTACCCAAATACTGCACCTGAAGATGTGTCCATTGATGATTGCTGCTGGAATCGTGTTCGTCCGGAGGCGGATCTCCCGTTCTCCACCAAAACAACACTTCCCTATCCGAAGCATCCGCTGGCAATTCGGAAGGTTTTGCATCATAGCCCACAGCATTGGACTGCCCGGCCACGATTACCAGATCCAAAATTTGTGGTTCGTCCGCAAAAGTGAACTTAGCTTGCAGCAAACAGACGAACACAAGCACCGACTTCGAATACATTTTCATGCGAATCATAATCTCTCCCTCTCTCCGGATCCGAAGGCCTGACAAGGGCCTCGCCCAACGCCACATACCCGCCCCCAACCGTCATTCCCGCGAATGCGGGAATGACGAAAGCGTCAACGCGCTTTGCATAGGTGGATGCCCCGTTCATTGTATAGCGTAGCACGCGGCAGCAGATGAAACGTTCTAATCGCCGAGCCACTCCGTTGTCGCTACGAGCAATATGCACATCTTTTTAGGTAATTCTCTAAGGAAGGCGAACTCTGGTGCCATACAAACACAGATCTCGAAACAGCTTCAGATCAACATCAAAACTCAGAAAGTAACCATCGTTGACAAGAAACCCACCGGACCGCACGTGCCCAATCCCGACAAGTGGCGATCCAACGGTAATTGCCTCAATGCTGAAATCGTCCGGACGAGTCCACTCAATCGCTTGATCGGGGTCCACTTCCAATAGAAAAATCCAGTCGGTCACGGTTTCCGTAGAAAACGTGCCCGCTTTTTCTCTTCCCCAAACTGTTCCTGGGCCATCCGGTTTTTGGTAAACGGTCATGCCAACCTGAGTAGCGACTCCCGGACATTCATAAACCTGGGGCATGCTGTCAAGCAGTTTCCTGTTGTGAGAACTGTCCCATGGCTCCTTCAGGCGAAACTTGCGGTACAGCGTCTCTTCGCCAATCAGCGGCAGAATATGCACGCGCCAACTTAGCAGCTTCGTATCAGGAACGACTTGAGCTCTGGCGGACTTCGATTCCTTTTTCTCAAGCATGTCCTTGAAGTCCTGCAACAACTGAGCCTCTTTCTGTGAGCGAGTCTTGATCAGACCGTCATAGATTTTCTCCATATGAGCAATCGCCTGCACTTCTTCGGCATCGGGTTCACGTCCGGCCAATGCACGTGCCGTTGACGGCGGCAGATCTCCACTACTGAGTGCGATGGAATCCAGAAAATCCTTAACAACGCCATCAACCTGGCTGTAATCCAGATCCCCCGGCACTTCAATCTGGAACAGGTACATGGAAACATCCAACAAATAGACTCGAATAGCAATGCGATTGGGGCATGTACTAAAGCCGGTGATCGAATCGGCCTGAAACTCATACTCAACGCCCGGACAAGCAAAGTCTGTTATCAGCCTGGAAGACTTGACGGATGAGTTCTGCCGCTGCGAAAGAATAGACTCCGCCGCCTCGTGCAAAACCTTTTCTGCATTCTTTAACTTTCGTTTGGCTGAGGTCGGGTATTTCAGCTGAGTAACCCGAAAAATAATGCCCTGATTCGTTGAGACCTCGACAACCTCAACATCCATTTTCCCATAGGCTCCAGACGTCGATAACGTAGAAAGGCCGGATCGTCCTTCTGGAACATTGTAGGCAAACACACCATCGCCCGTTTTGCTTTGATACGGTTGTCCCGGCTTGCCAGCATCCTGCGGTGAATTGAAACCCGCCATATTGTTTCGTATGGATGCTTCAATTTTATTCTGAATATCACGAGCTGCGTTACTTACAGCGGCCTCAGCCATCGATTCGCCACCAGAAAACTTTGGTTGCGGGGGAATCGAGAATCGGTCAGAGCCAGCCGGAACATTCGGCTCAGGTATGTTGGCCGCCAAAGATCCGTCTGCAGGCATCTCAGCGTCGTGCTGCCCTTGCGGCTGAACCGGAGCCGAAGACTACTGTGCTTGCTGCTGCTCTGGAGCAGGCGACGATGTGTCAGCAACCATATCAACATTACCGCCACCAGCAACATCAGCGCTGTCAACTGCGGCTACGGTTTCGGAAGGGCTTTGTAGCCACCAATACAATCCACCTCCTGCGGCTCCCAGCCCCAGAAACGCGGCCAGCAACATCACCACAACCAGGGGCTTGCCACCACCATCAGACTTCGCTTGCTTTCGGCGAGCCCCCGCCCTGGAAGCTTTTGCCGTTCGCTTACCACGCGGCATCGCTGGCTGATAGTCAGGCTGATCATCATTGAAGCCGTAGTCATCATAGTCGTCTTTTTTGCCAGTACGACGCGAGGCACTTTTGCCTGGCGAACCGGGCCGGGCTTTCGCACCGGGTGAAGCACCAGCACGTTTTGTCGCCGGACTTTTCGACTGACGAGAAGACGGCGCAGCTCCTGAACTTATTACTGCAGATCGAAGCACAAATGCGTGGCGGCAACCAGGACATCTGCCTTTACGGCCATCCAAAGTCTCCTGCTTCGCCTTCAACGTTTTCCCGCAGTCGGGGCACTTTACAAGAGCTGTTGAGTCCATAAACCAAAACACTTTCAAGGGATCCAGAACACAAATTCCGAGCCGCTCCAACGGTCACAAACGCGTTCGCCTGTTCAGGTCGTCAACTCGTTTGGTGCCACGGAACGGCAGTGCAGGAATTCGAAATGCAGATTGATCGCAGACCGCACCGAAACGAACACCAGATCGCTAAAACGTACGCGACAGTCTTCCAATCAACCAAGGCTATTCAATAGTCAACCAGCGTTGAACAATACAGAATACCCATAACAACACCCGCATTGCACCCCTCAGGCAAGAACTACCACACACGCCCTTAATCCACCCCCTAAAACCGCACGCAGCACTTCAAAACAGCCACACACCAACGTGAACATTCGCTCAATCAAACACGAAAAAACGTGGAAAAGAGGCATCTGCCGGGGCAATCAATTCGGTGTGGCATCAACGTCCAGCACCACAACCGTTACACCAAAGGGATCTGTGCGGACAACTCGCACGTCCGTCCTGGATGGCAGGTAAGCTCCAGACGCCGTTCTTCCGGGAATCTTTTCACCGTCGAACGTCACATAGCCAGCCGGATTTAGATCACCGGCCGTTATTCCCTGCTTGCCGTGATATTGAACATAGGGGCCGGGAGTGTCGGCTTTGCCGGAATCAACACCAGCTCTCTTTTTAGCGTCGGAAACACTTCCGGAATTTGCACCGCAGCACGCAAATTCACCGCAGCACTCTACACAACAGCAAGCTCCCCCATCGCCAGCTCCCGCGCAACACACGGCCGCTTCACCTGCTCCGCCGGCGCACTCGCAACATTCACCAACGGCACAGCACACTTCGCAGCCATCGCAGCGAGCATACGAAAAACCTCGCTCGCGAATCAGCCCCCATCTTTCCCAGCGTCGCACGGGATGTTGCCTGGGCGGCGAATGAATGTATGTTCGAACTCGATCAGAAACGCTGGAGATCAAACTGCCGGAAGTGCTGCCTTCCGGAAGCAACCAGCCAACCTGCGAAAGCTGTAACAAAGAATAGCCCAGACTGCGCCGCACATCAGCCTGCGACTGCAACGGATTGAATTCGCCGCGAATTCGGTCTTTGTCAAAGTCGACAGCACAATCCCAGGCGATAATCGCCCTGCCAACACGAACTCCGATTTCTGAAAACGCGTCAATGATCGCCTGCGACTCAGGCAAAGAGCCATTACGCTGCACGCAAGCTGCAAAACTTGCAAAGACAGCGGCAAAACCACGTCCGGTCGGTGTGGAGTATTCTTCGATCGACGAACAGCCGGAATACTCCACAGCAGTGTGTTCGGCAATCACACTTGTCACCCGCTGAGTCAGCTGTGGATCGAACGTTGCCAAAAGCTGATTGGCTTCGTTTACCTGGCGTCGATACTTCCACCACGCCAGTCTATTGAACCAACGTCCGGAATCGGCAACATCGTCCTGCAGCTTGATACCAGCCAGCATGACTCCAAATGCCGCCGCGAAGGAACCGACCGTTTCGTCGTTTCGCGAATCCGTTCTTGAAATTCGCCGCAGACGGCAACATTCCGGGGCTTCAACGGGCAAAGTTGGAATCAATTCAAAGTCGGCAGCCAGCTGATACAGAAAAGCGGCTTCAAAGCTTACAAATGGCAGCGAAGTGATGCCGAACAACTGACGCTGGTACTGGCACACGCGAGCGTAGCTGCGGCGATATTCTGGAATATGTTTTTGTGGAGAAAGAAATCCAAACATGCGAGGATGTTAGTCACCCGGGGGACGTTTCCACAATGCCGAACAACACTGCTTCCTGTTCCGTTTCGACTTACGATTCAGTTCGACTTGAGCAAGACGAGCCAACCAACGAAAAAGGGCGACCCGCGTGGACCGCCCTTCTAATAACAATTGATAAAGTTGAGCCTATTCGGCAGCGAAACGTGAACCAATCATGCGACCAACTCCGCGAATGAATCCTTCTTCAAAGTTCGCTCGCACTCTCATGCCTTTGTCAGTCGGGCGAACGTCCACCTGAATCGTGTCCTGACCTTCGGCGAGTGCTTCAACAAACAGTTTGTTTTGAGCGTCTCGGCGTTCGCGCCATTGGTTGACTCGCTGATTTCCTTCGCCTCGACCTCCGCGCCCGCCAGCGGGTGATTCAGTTCCTGCTGGTTTCTGACCTGCGGCGGCAGCCTCCTGTGCAGACAATGCCACTTGTTCTTCTTCAGCCCTGGCCTTTTGATTGGCCGCTCCTGCCGACTTTCCAAGAGCAATCAATTCGTGAACTTTAACAATCAATCTCAGGGCTGCTGGATTCTGCCGTTCTGTTGGGTTTTCGTAGGCCGCAACCAGATCGTCCATAACACCAGTCAGAGTGTCAAACGACTCATCACCACCGACGCAAATCCAAATCGATCGAGATCCACACCCAATCGTCACGCCTGGTTTTGATCCAAAAATCTCCACGGCGCCCGGGTCTGGGTTTCTAAATTCCAATCGATGAAACGTAACACCTTCGTGCTGATTGTAGCCAATCTTCAACTCACCGATATTATCCAGGTCCGTCAAACGATTCAGCATATTCTCAAGACCGCCAGCGATCGCTTCACCTTCTCTAACTCGAAGCGATCCAGTAATTGCCAGCTTGCCGTCCGAATCGTTATAGAACTGACCAAACATATCCACATGGCCTTCGCCCACCGTTTCCTGAAGAGCCGATAAGGCTGCAAAGATCGGACTGCCTTCGGTTGGAACTTCGCCAAGTTCGTTTTCTTCAATGCCGCGAGCAACTTCGGCTTTTAGTGCTTCAAGAGCATTCTTGTAACGCTCCTGATCACGCTCGGCCATCACTGCAGACCACGACAAAGACACGGGCGCCGATTCGCTTAGAATTGGCGTGAAGTAGCTGGGCTTGGTACTGGAGGCAAAAATCTCTTCCAGCAGTTGTCCGCCGTCTTTGACGTCAAGAATCACATCGATATTGGCTTCGCGCATATCAGAATCAACGTTGAGCCCCAGTGAGACCTTTTGGCATTCATCAAACATAAGCTTGAAAGCATCAATGTCTGCCTGCATCCATGACTTGCGCAACTGGTACCGACTTTCCGGCTCATCGTCGCGCTGCTGCACTTGAGTTGACATCGTAGACGTCGCAACATTCAGAATCAGATCGCGTGTCGCTTTGGGTACAGAGGCAATATCCAAAGACACGGCCACGTCGAACTGATTTGCAAGGCTGGCCACCAACAAACCTGGATCAGGCAGTTCGCGATCGAACGTCGGATCGGGATCCATAAATGGCATTTGAATCAAAGCATAATCGCCTTCGATGCGAATCTGTATGTTCCGTCGTGGCGAGATCAATTCGTAGCGGCCTTCAATCTTGGCGTCCTTCCGCATAATGACGGTTCCGAGTTCCATCATTGATTGAAACTCTTCCAGACTGCTGATTGGCAGAAACGCAACGAACTCCAGAGCGGGGGGAAACACGCTGTCCAGGTAGACCATCATGCCAGCGGGCTTGTCCCAATCGATGCCCTGCAAACCATCGACGTTGTCTTCCAGACGCGTCATGATACCGTCAACTGCGTCCGGCATTCCTGCGGTGTCGAACATAAAAGTCGCCTTATCTTTCAGCCGGTTCGCACTGGCTGCCATGACAACGCCAAGCGGACGAGTACCCAGCCCAAACAGTGGCTTCACTTCGTCATCCTGAGCAGTCACGTTCGGCGTGGGAATCAGAAGACAACTTGCGATTGTCAGGCAGCAGGCAAATCGAGCGGAAAAGGCAGGCAGCATTTTGTGGTATCCGAAGGTTGAATATTTAAGGTGAGCTGGTCACGAAAAGTTGACAGGGGATTTCTGTTAGCACGATTCACAAGGCATCGTGATTGGTTTGAAATTCCATGCGGCCAGGCGAATTTCAGCCAAAGCCCTCTGTATTAAGGAAATTCGTCGGGGAGTGGCAAATATATGGACCTGATTGTAGAAACAATAAATGAAGTTCAAGGGGTCGAAGCAGATCGCAGAAATCACTGTTTCGTTGAAAAAACCAAGTTTTTCTGGGGCCAGCGGCAATGAAACTACCCAACCTGAAGAAGCCATGGATGCTGCTGGCAACGTTCTGGCTGGTTTCGTCAATCGGGCTGCTGATCTGGAGCCTGTCTGGAAGTACGTTCAAACCGGGGCTGTGGGCTCAGCTATATTGGTGTGCCGTCATCATTTTCAGTCCCATTTCATTCGCCGCATTTGGCTGGGACAAATGGAAGGCCGGGCGTGATTCTTTGCGAATACCCGAAAAAACATTGCATATTCTGGGTGCGCTCGGTGGCTGGCCGGGATCTGTGCTGGGACAGCAACTGTTTCGGCACAAAACCATCAAACCCGTTTTTCGTAGCATCCTGATGCTGACAGTGGCCGTTCACCTGGCGGGTGGACTGTACTTCGTTTTCCGCAGATTCGCCGACGGAAACTGAACAAGAGTACACCATCTGGCAACCCCGTAGTTTTCACTGCCAGACCCAGATCTGGCACAATCTGCCGCCACGAAGCCGTCTCCATCTCGTTTTCGCTGATTGACTGCGACTTGCCGCAGGTCTCCGCAGTTTTTGGACAGATCAGGGTGCAAAGCCGTGTTGCCGCCCATCGCCGTCATAGTTACAAACGCGGGAATCTCTCAAAACGCGCACCTTTCGTTTTCCAGCGGAAGGTGTGCAACCGGCTCTCAACCTCAACAGCTGTCAAAGCACTGCCTTGCAGAAAGCTGAACCGGCTCACTCCTCTACTTTCCCGTCTATAAAGACTTCTGATTCCAACGCACGAAGCCAGGAATCAGCGGTTGTGTGTGCCACACACACTCTCTCATATCTGATTTGAGGAACGTCATGACGAACGTTCGTGATCAACGACACAATCTTTCTCTCGCTGCAATCTCTTCTGAAACTGCAGTGACGGAAACCGTCGCCTCGCGTTTGCGCAGAATTCTGCGAACATCAATGAGACACGCAGGTGCCTGGCTGACGGCTCTGACCCTGACAGCGGGCTGGGCAAATGCTCAGGACGACTACACATACGGACGCTCGCCCGTGGGCACAGCTCCGTCGGGTGCGGCCAGCGGCGTTGTGGTCGATTCCAACCGTCAGGGCCTGGGGTTTTCTGTGCGAGGCGGTCACGTGGCCGGTGGCACAGTTGGCCTGAATGAATCAGCCTCCATGTTTGGCCTGTCTCCCTACGTCAACATCGGCAACGGCCTGCTGTTCGGCGACTCACGATTGACCTACGCCAACCAGGGCGGTCTTGCGTGGAGCTTCGGTGGCGGCTATCGACAATTCATTCCCGCCTGGGACGCCGTCATCGGTGGCTATGGCTATTACGATCGCGATCAAATCACAGGAGCTCACTTTAAGCAGTGGAGCGTCGGAGCAGAAATCCTGACTCACCGCTGGGAAGCTCGCGGAAACATCTATCGCCCGTTTGGCGACACGTCAGCAAAAACCGGATCTCGAGTCGATCCGAATAGCGCGATCTTTGTTGGCAACAATGTTCAGTTCAATCGAATTGACACATTTGCTGAAGCTCTGGAAGGCTTTGATGCTGAAGCAGGCTTTCTAATGCCGGGCGAGATGTCAGAGAAGATCGACCTGCGTGCATTTGGAGGTGGCTACTACTATCAGGGTACCGGCCAGGATGGATTTACCGGCTTCAGTACTCGCCTGCAGGCCGACATTGGGAAATGGCTTGAACTTGGCCTGAAACTGACCAACGACGACGTCTTTCACACAAATGTTTCGTTTAGTGCCGTGCTTCATACAGGCAGCTTTGCAAGTCAGGAACACACAAAACGATCAGCCATGCAAAGGCTGGCCGAACCCGTGCGACGTAACCTGAACATCGTTGCCAATACAGCAGATGTTATCGTTGGCGGACAAATCGCGAACAACGCCGACGGAACTCCACTTACTGTCGTGCATGTTAACAGCGGCGCGGGAGCTGGCGGTACAGGAACCGCTGACGACCCATTCAACCAGCTAACCAGCGGGCTGACGTTCCCGGATTCAGACGTCGTGTTTGTTCACGCCGGAAGCACATTCAACGCTCCACCGCAAAACATTGTCAATCTGGCTGACGGGCAGAGCCTGTTTGGTGAAGGACTTATTCAATACCCAACAGGTATTCGACAGGTTGTGAACACCGTTTCTCTGCAAGGCATCGGTGACCTGACATTGCCGGACTCACCTACTTTCGCATCCAACCTGGCGACGTTCGGACAGGACACCAGCAATCCATTGCTGCTTCGCCCCACGTTGTCGTCGACTGTCGGCAACGCTGTAACCATGGGTAATAACAGCAGCTTTGGCGGCTTCGTCCTGGATGGCCCCACCGGAAACGGCATAACAATTAATGGATCATCAGGAACAACTGTTCGTGACACACTGATTTCCAATGCGGGTGGTTCCGGTATCTTTATCCAGAACACTCTTGCCGGCAGTAGCACCTCAATTATTGACACAATCATCGACAGTGCCACAGGTCCAGCGTTTCATGTCAGCGGCGGAGCCGGAGCAATCGGATACACGGGCACGAGCAACAATCTGGACCCATCTTTTGCGGCAATCATCAACAGTTCCCAGGAAGCGGTGCTGATTGAAAATCGTGTTGGCGGTTCAGTCAACATGCTGGGATCAACAATTGATGACACCGGCGGCACTGGAATTGTTATTCGCGGCACAGGCGCCACACCGACGACCGGGAATGTCACGATCGACAACGCTCGCATTGTAGACAGCACAAGCACTGGTATTAACATCACAAATGCCAGCGGCAACATCTCGTTCAGAAACTCGGTTCGAGGAGCCACAACAATCACCAACGCTCTTGACGATTCCGTTAAGATCGATGGGCTCACAGCTGGCAGCAACGTGACATTTGAAGACCTGAACATCACCAGCCCTCGCGCCGGTGGTATCAACATCGACAACCTGGCAGGTAACTTTGTCTTTACGCAGGATCTGACAATTGGAGCTCCCGGTGCTGGAGCCGTTCCATCGGCAGCAATCAGTGTTGCCAACAGTCTGGCGACAGGCATTGTGCGATTCGGCGGCGACGTAGCCGTTTTGGGCAGTGCAGGTCGCGGAATCGAAGTCGACTCCAACGCGGCTGGCAGCAGCTTTTCTGTAATCGGACAGCTGTCTGTCACGGGAGCGGCCGCAGAATCGGTGGCCATCACCAGCAACGCTGGAACTGTGCAAATGGCGGGAGGCACGTTTATCTCTCAACGCGGCTCAGAAGGTATTCACATCACCAACTCAACGGGATCAAATTCGTTTCTGGGAGTGACTTCAGTACTGAACGACGCCGTCATCCCCACGATATCTGCGGGTGTTGACGTGAATAACTCAGAATCGCTGGTGCTTTTCGAAGACCTGACAGTCACCAACGCCCTGGCAGGCGGCGGCGTTACGCTGACAAACAACCTTGCGGGAGCCATCGGCACGGGGCAAGCTATTTTCAATAGCCTGAACATCACGTCAGTTGGCGGCGTTGGTTTGTTTGGTAACAACAACAGCAGCATTCGAGTTGACGATGGAGCCATTACGTCAACAACGGCTGCTGCCGTTAATGTGTCAAATTCCGGCATCAATATGACTTTCCAAAGCATCGACAGCCTGACAAGTCCAGACTACGGTATCAGTCTGGTTGAAACGAACGTTGATAACCTGAAGACGTTCCGAGTACTGGGTGATCAAACACTAATCGGTTTCGGAACCGGCGGCACCATTTCGGATGCTGGAATCGCGGGCGTCAATCTGCAGAACGCCGGTCAGGTACAATTGGACTCCATGACACTGGACAACAACAACTTCGGCTTCTTCATTCGGAACAGCGGGCTGACTGCAGAGGACGACCAATACCTGACAATGCAGTACACTCAGGTATCCGACTCCACAATCCGCGGCATCGACAGCGAAAACCTGTTCGGTCTCAACATCGAAGACTCAGTCTTCGACAACAACGGAGACACTCTGTTGGGACTTGGCGGCGACGGACTTCCCGTGACCTTCGCTGGTCGTGAGACCATCGTGCTGAATTACACCGAACGACTGAACGACGACAGCACAACTCTGTTTACCCAGTTCGACACTCCTTACGTAGTCAATATCCAACGAACCAACTTCGTTGACAACTCTGACGACATCATTTCGATATCCAACACAACAGCCGCAAACGGGCTGCACATAGATATCAATGTATCCGGCAATAACTTCACTCTAAACGACACCAACGACTTCGATGCGACAGACCTGAGCGAAACCGCGTTTGAAATGAACTGGAACGGCGTCGCCAGAGTGAACCTGTTCAACAATATTGTGACCATGAACGGACTTGATGCTGCGGAAAGTCAGACGGCGTTCGCCATCGACAACAATTCATTCGAAGACGAGCTGATTCTGGATATTACAGCCAACTCAATCCCATTGAGTGCTCAGCCCAATGCGATTGGGATTTCGCTGAACACAGAGGCATTGGCTTCAGCTTTGATCAACAACAACTCATTCCAGTTCAACGGTGTTTCCAGCGAAGGTATGATATTTGACCTTGGCACACAGAACGAAGTTTCACTGCTGAATAACCAGATGCTGTTTCAAAATGACGGCGGCACAGGGATGCGTTTCGACATGGTCTCTCAGCCTTCAGTCTTTACCATCAGCGGAAACAACATCGGCCTGACGGACCTTGCCGTGGGAACCAACGAAATTGGTATTCAATTCCGAACAGTCGTCGGCACGCCGTCTCTGTTGGGCAACCTGAACAACCAAATCGTGCTGCTTAATCCTGGCTTCATCGGTGGCGGTATCGGAGGCATCCCGGCCAACATCGAAATCGACTTCACGATTCCTCGAGCAAACGGTCAGATCCTGATCAACGGTGCTCTGCGACCTTAGCCTGAATTCGTCGGGCTGAATTCGTCAAGGATTTGTGGCTGACTTCTGGTATTTTGGGAAACGTGTCCTACAATTCTGCCCACGATGGCACAAGAAACTCAGCAGGTTCCAGATTCGCTTGCTGAACTGACTTCGTCGATTCAGGCGGCACCCGGGTTCGCGGAAGTTGCTAAGGCACTCCGCTCAGGAAACAGTGCGGCAATTGACGGAGCCTGGGGATCGTCCTGCGCGCTGACAGTAGCCGCCTTAAGTGCCAGCACCCCACAAAACACTATGCTTGTGGTGGTGCCAGGCATCCGCGACATTGAAGAATTTTTCGACCAGCTGGCAGAATTCGTAGGTCCGGGTTCACAGATCCGAGCGTTCCCCGCATGGGAAACTCTACCCGACGAACACGACGTCACAGACAGCGTGTTCGCCGCTCGTTTGGCGGCCGTTCGCTTCCTGAATGAAAACCAGGCCGCCAGTCCAACCGAGCCCAAACCGCAGGCAACGTCAACGGACCCATGGAGCTTCTCCGTTGATACAGCTGTCACTGCTGAAACCGCTTTCGCGGATAGCGACCAGACCGTATCGTCGCCACGGCTGATTGTCACCTGCCTGCCGGCACTGCTGCAACCGGTTCCTTCCCGCAGAGACATTGAACAGGCAACGCGTCGCATTGCCGTCGGCGATGAACTGGAACTCAACCCGCTGGTTGATTGGCTGATCGAACGCAGCTTCGATCGAGTTACGGCAGTGGAATTGCCCGGTGAGTTTTCCATTCACGGCGGCATTCTGGACATTTTCCCACCCACCGAACCGGACCCAATTCGCATCGAATTGTTCGGCGAAGACGTTGAATCGATTCGCACGTTTGACGTGGAAACGCAACGGCGTCTCAGCGATCTTGACGCGGTCGCCATCACGGCCACAGAACCCGTTAAGCCTCCTACGAAGCCCGCACCAGGCGACAGCCTGCGTCCACACACGGCGATTGCAACGGCAACAGAATCGCTGCTGGATTCGCTGCCGAAGAACACGGTGGTCGTGCTTAGCGACATGGCTCAGGCCGTTAGCGAAGGCAAAATGTACCTTCAGCGGTTAGCCAATCCAATCGGAATGTTTGGCGTCGATGCCACAATGGCTCGTCTGGTGGAATTCCCTTCTGTCACCATCGACGCTTTGGGAGCTGACAGTTACGAAACGTCATGTCACCTGAAAATCGAATCGATTGAACGATTCACCAGCACTGGCAAAGACGCCTTAACGGACCTTGCAGAATCACTTGGCCCGCAAAGTCGAGTTCTGTTGTCGTGCCACAACGACGGAGAAAAGCAACGACTTAAAGACCTCATCGCCGAAACCGAAGCCTCCGAAGGCCTGCAACTTACCGATCGCCTGAAACTGTGCGTGGGGCGAGTAAACAAGGGTTTTCGATTTGTCGAACGCGATCTGCTGATCATCAGCGACAACGAACTGTTTTCGCGCTCACAGGCTCGAAAGGTAAAGTCTCGCCGTCGCTCTGCAGACACGCGAGCCATCGATAACTTTCTCGACCTGAAAGACGGCGATCTGGTTGTACATGTATCACAGGGAATTGCCAAATATCGCGGCATGGCCCTGATGGATCGTGACGGCGAGAAAGAAGAACACCTGCTGCTTGAATTTCGAGACAGCCTGATCGTCTATGTTCCTGCATCGCTGATACATCTGGTCCAGAAGTACATTGGTCCGGCAAAGTCGATGCCGGAACTATCAAAGTTCGGTGGAGTTTCCTGGGAGAAGAAAAAGAACAAAGTTGCCGAAGCCGTAACAGACATGGCTGCCGACATGCTGCGACTGCAAGCCGAACGCGATTCAAAACCAGGACTCCAGTGCCAGCCCGATTCCGAGTTGCAGCAGGAATTCGAAACGTCTTTCCCATACACAGAAACCGTCGATCAGGTTTCGGCCATTGCAGATTTCAAGGATGATATGCAGCGGTCTCGACCAATGGACCGCCTCATCTGTGGAGACGTCGGCTTTGGAAAAACAGAAGTCGCCATGCGAGCCGCTTTCAAAGCGGTCGACAATGGCCGCCAGGTTGCCGTACTGGTGCCAACCACTGTTCTTGCAGAACAGCACTTTCGCACGTTCAGCGAACGCATGGCCGAATACCCCGTCACGGTCGACATGTTGTCGCGGTTCCGTACAGCGGGCGAACAAAAAGCGACTGTCGAAAAGCTGGCAAAGGGCGAGGTTGATATCGTCATCGGAACACACCGACTTGTTTCCAAAGATGTCAAATTCAAAAACATTGGCCTGCTGATCATCGACGAAGAACAAAAGTTCGGAGTCAAAGTTAAAGACCGCCTGAAGCATCTTCGACTGGAAGTCGACATCCTTACGCTTACGGCAACTCCGATCCCTCGCACGCTGCACATGTCGCTGCTGGGAATACGCGACATCAGCAGCCTGACCACACCACCTCGTGACCGCATGCCGATTGAAACACGAGTTGGCCGCTTTGACGAATCACTCATTCGCAGTTCAATCGTTCGTGAACTCAACCGTGGCGGGCAGGTCTACTTCGTCCATAACCGAGTTCACGACATTCAAAAAATCGCAGATCGTATTCGGCAAATCGTTCCGGAAGCCACCGTCACCATTGCTCACGGCCAGATGACGCCGGACGAACTGGAATTGGCCATGCTGGACTTTGTCACCGGCAAGGCTGACGTGCTGCTGGCAACAACCATCATTGAAAGTGGCCTGGATATCCCCAATGCCAACACAATGATTATTCACCAGGCAGACATTTACGGCCTGGCGGACATGCACCAGTTGCGAGGTCGAGTTGGCAGAGACCGTCACCGAGCCTACTGCTACCTGATGCTGGAAGAAGGTAAAGTTGTCACCACGAAGGCCACAAAACGACTGAAGGCGATCGAAGAATACAGCGAACTCGGTGCTGGATTCCGAATCGCGATGCGAGACCTGGAAATTCGCGGCGCGGGAAACATTCTGGGCACAGAGCAAAGTGGCAATATTGCCGCCGTGGGATACGAACTGTACTGCCAGCTGCTGGAAAATTCGGTTCGCACGCTGAAGAAACAACCTCTTAGATACCAGACGCACGTCAAGATCGAACTGCCGGTATCCGCCTATGTTCCTGACCGCTACATTCAGGAACAAAAGCTGAAGATCGAAGTCTACCGGCGTTTGTCTCAGGCGAATTCACTGCAGAAACTTGTGGAACTTGAAGAAGAACTCCGCGACCGCTTTGGCCCCGTGCCAACTCCCGCAAAACGCATGCTTCGTTTGCGCGAACTAAATCTGCGAGCACTAAGCTGGAAGATTGAAAACATTCATCTCGAAGATGGATATGCCGTCTTTCGTTACCGGAACGTTAAGCTTATCAAGATGCTTAGCTATCTACACAAGGGCCACTTGCGGGTTGTCGACCAGCACGACGCTTATTGGCCGTTGGATGCTCGCGAAGAAGACGGAACAGCCGTCATGGACGAACTGATCGCAGCCCTGTCAGAAGCCGAACCACCTGTCCCGGAAGACTGAACGCTCCCGCTGGCGGCCATGCCCCTCAAGATTCACGGCATCTGGCATCGGCAATTCGGCCTCATTTGCCGATTGCCGTTAAGTTTCAAACGTTTGCGTGATTTTCGGGGTTTCGAATACCCTGACACTTCGGGCTGGCCTAGCGTCCAAAGCCTTTTGCCCGTACGATTTCCGGCCAATACTGGCACTGAAGCCAACGCAATCAAGGATGAATCATGCGACGTTTTCGATACCTGTCACTACTTGCCACCTTGTGCGTTTTTGCGGCCGTTGTCGGTTGCAGAAACCCGCTGGCTCGATCGAAAGCCGCTGCCTCACACGCATCCATCGCGGAGGAAGGCAGCGACATTTCACTTGTATCCGCCAGCGACAAACAGCCGATGACGTTTCTTGATTCGGAACATCTGCGATACGGCACGGGCAAAATCGATGACGATGCCACAATGAAGTTCAATATGACATCATCCGGCCTTCGTTATCGAGTTCTGCGAGAATCGAAAGGGCGAAAAGCCACTGCCCAAAACACCGTCACCGTAAACTATCGCGGCTGGCTGGACAGCGGCAAAGAATTCGACAGTTCCTACGACGGGCAGCCAATTTCATTTCCTCTGAACGGAGTCATCAAGGGATGGACCGAAGGCATGCAACTTGTCGGTGAAGGCGGAATGATTGAACTGTGGATTCCGGCAGGCCTTGGCTATGGAGCTCAGGGATCAGGCCGAGACGTGCCACCCAACGCAACTCTGCACTTCATCGTTGAACTGCTGAGCGTACGCTAACCCCACGCCTGTCGTAAACGCGCTCAGCGTGAAACCTCAATCACAGTAGACGCGCCGGTAAACGTCTGTCCGTTCGACTGTAACCGGCCATACCATCGTTTTACGGGCTGATTCGGGTCCGCCGCAAACTCGTGAAAATCAACGAAGTTTGCAGAGAAACGATAGGCGAATGTTAGAGTCGGTGCTGTTTCGCCCAGCCACTGCATGACGTGGCTTTCACCAAAGATGTCCATCACGACATTTACGTTCGGTGGCACCGATGGCAATTGACGTTGCAGAAATACAGGAACAAGTGTCTTGTCGTCAATTCGCTCCAAAACTTCGCCCAGCGTAACGATTGCTTTTTCGTGCAGATTTCTTTTCTGTTTAAAGTACGCACGAACTTTTTCGTTGTAGGGGTCCGAAAAGTTCACATAGGCAGCGACGTTGAATGTCGCATCGACGACCTGCGTGATCCGAAAGTTGCCTGTCGCATTATCTCGACGCCAAAGCCGCACCAGATCGGTAACCGTAGAACGTTCGCACTGCTCAAAAAAACCTCCCAGGCAAATAACGTGATTCACGCCTGTAATTTTGAAGTCGATGTTGCCCACGTCTGATGAGATATAAGCCGTCGGATTCCAATCTTCGTAAAGATAGCACCAGGCAGGGTTTAACCGATTGTATTTATCGTGCAGATAAATGACGGGCAACGACCGCGACTTCATTGTCGAGACAACCTGGTCAACGGCAGCGGCCGTCCTTCGCAGTGGATCGAATCGCTGCGAACAATGCGTCAGAATCGCGACCGTCTCCCCCTCAAGCTGCAGTCTGGCGGGCTCTGTAAACGCAGGCTTCCATCGCAGATCTTTCATCGTGTGCAGATCCGGAACCTCTAATGAAAACGCAGCAATTGCCAACAGTAGCTTAATCATGGGGACTAAAATCGTGACCGTTTCAAACGAATCCTGTTCGGCAGAGAGAACACATAACGCAGCGATTGGACTGCTGTTTAGAATCGACACCCCTGCAACAGAAACGTTACCGTGAGCTTGGGACTCAGCCACGAAATTTCCGTCTGAGCCTGACGCATTCCCGAATATTCCAACATTTTACGCAATGTCTGGTCACCGCAACCGCAGCCAGGGTCACGTTAACGCACGGTTTCTGGCCATTCCATGGCCACATCGGTACAGTGAGAAGTGCTGACTCACGAGGTAAACCACAATTACCGTACGTTTACCTGCCAGAACAACACACAGCAACAACAGAGACTCCACCAAAACAGCATTATCGTATGATGACACCCGCAACAAGGGCCTCGCCCTTGACCCAATGGCGTGGTTGGCTGGAAGACATGGAACGCTCGAATCGCCGAGCCGCTCCGTTGTCGCTACGACAAACATGCGCGCACCGTGCGCACATCATTTTGAGTAAGCCCCTAACTCAGTTTTGATATACCACGGCACTGCCGGTTGACATAAACACCAACCTGTTGCAGGCCACATCACCAAATTTATTTAATATAGAGCAACACATGCCGTTCATTCGTGCCATCATTATTCTGGCTGCCTTTGCCTGCTCGTCGGCGAGTCGCGGTGAAGAACCACCTAATGTCGTATTCATCGCCATCGATGATCTCAACGACTGGGTCGGGTGCCTTGGCGGCCACCCTCAAGCACAAACTCCGAACATTGATGCCCTGGCAGCACGTGGAGTCAACTTCAACAATGCGCACTGCCAGGCTCCCATCTGCAATTGCTCGCGAGTCAGCATGCTGCTGGGAAAGTTGCCATCAACAACCGGAATGTACTTTCTGTCGCCCAACTTTCGAAATGTCGATGGAACCAAACACGAAGTCACGTTGCCGCAGTATTTTCGGAATCATGGATACTACACATCAACCTGCGGAAAAATTTTCCACGGCCCAGCCGATGCCGCTTCGTTTGACCATGTTGAACCGAATCGAGGTTGGCGGCGAGACAACCAGAAGATCAGCTATAAGCTGCCGAAGTCAAATCCCTTATGGGATTGGGGGCAGGTTGATGTTCCAGACGAAGAACAACGCGACTTCAAAACAGCTGAATGGGCTTCCACGGAACTATTAAAGCTAACGGAAAAGAAACAACCGTTCTTTCTGGCTGTGGGCTTTCACCTTCCACACGTCCCCATTTATGCGTCAAAGAAATGGTTCGACCTGTATCCACAGGAAACCCTGCAACTGCCAGCAACGCTTGCCACCGACCTGGAGGACCTGAGTGAATACTCACAACTGCTAACGCTAAACCCAACCGGACCACGGCATTCGTGGATGCAGGAAAACAATCAATGGAAGCACGCCGTTCAGTCGTACTTAGCAGCCAACAGCTTTGTTGACAGCCTTGTCGGAAAGATACTGGAAAGCCTCAACAACACATCAGCCGCCAACAACACAATCGTTGTCCTTTGGAGCGACCATGGTTTTCACCTGGGTGAAAAATTACGCTGGGCCAAGCGCACGTTGTGGGAAGAAACGACTCGAGTCCCACTAATCATCGCAGGCCCCGGAATCCATCCATCAAATTGTTCACGTCCCGTCGGACTAATTGATGTTTTCCCAACGCTGATCGAACTCTGTGATTTGCCAGCCAAGTCAGATCTGGAAGGACAGTCTTTGCAACCGCTGCTGCAAAACCCATCCCGCAAATGGAACCGCCCTGCTCTGACAACCTTCGGCCCAAACAATCATACGCTAAGAACAGATCACTTCAGATACATTCGCTACAGCGACGGAAGCGAAGAATTGTATGATCACCAGACCGATCCCAACGAATGGAAAAACCTGGCAACCGATCCAGCTCACGCAGCTCTGATCAGCGAATTGAAGAAACAGCTTCCACCGTCCAATTCAGCGCCGCTGCCAGGCAGCAAAGGTTCTGACTCGCCCTTATACGGAGAAGCCGACGGCGTGCTACTTCAGGACATCATGAAGAAATAACCAACCAGATTTTGCGTCACGACAAGGTTCACACAAGATGTTCGTTAGAGACTTCAGCGTTCTGACATTGATTACCTGCTGCATTGCAACAGCCGCTGCAACGGTTGCGGCAGACGATCGCCCCAACATCATTTTCTTAATGGCGGACGATCAGTCGACGTATTCCATGGGCTGCTACGACACTCCTGGCGCCAACACACCCCACCTGGACAAACTTGCCAGCGACGGAATGGTGTTTGACGCTCACTACGACACCACCGCAATCTGCATGGCCAGTCGAGCCAGCGTGATGACCGGCATGTTTGAATACAAGACCGGCTGCAACTTCGAACACGGCGCACTGATGTCGATGCACTGGGCTCAATCGTATCCCACGTTGTTAAGCAACGCGGGCTATCGGACAGGCTTCGCCGGTAAGTTCGGGTTCGAAGTCACCGACACCGCGGAAAAACCGGGGAAGCTGCCGTCAAACGATTTCGATGCCTGGGGCGGTGGCCCCGGTCAGACGTCTTACAAAACGGCAAATAACAAATCGATGGCCAGGCACGCCACTAAGTATCCTCATTCAACGCTTTCGTACGGAGCATTCGGACGCGATTTTGTGATTGAATCGTCAAAGACAGGTTCGCCATTCTGCCTTTCGATCAGCTTCAAGGCACCACATCACCCCGTAGAACCCGACCCGCAATTCGATCACGTATTCAAAGATATGACGTTCTCCAAACCGGGCAACTTTGGACGCGATTTCGGAACTCACTTCAGCAAACAAAGCCGCCAGGGACGACAATTTGAACGCTTCGAAAGCTGGCACTACAGCGATTCTTACGACTCGGTGATGGCGAAATACTTCCAGCAGATCTACGCCATCGATGTTGCGGTCGGCATGATTCGAAAAGCCGTCGGCGAAGCTGGAATCGCCAGCAACACCGTTTTCATTTATACGTCCGACAACGGATTCATGAACGGATCGCACGGCTATGGAAGCAAAGTACTGCCGTACGAAGAAGCATCGCGAGTTCCACTGATCATGTTCGATCCGCGTCATGCCAACAGCGGCAAGAAACGGCGATGTACCGCGCTAACAGGCAACGTCGATTTCGCTCCCACAATTCTGGAACTTGCGGGACTGCCGATACCCGAATCCATGGACGGAAAAAGCCTGTTGCCACTTTACGACAATCCTCAATCATCTACTCACGAATCACTGCCACTCATCAACGTTTGGGGGCCCAAAACGATGCATAGCCTGAGCGTTGTCACGAAAGACTGGAAATACGTTTACTGGCCGTACGCAGAAGACGACTTTGAGCCGACAGAAGAACTGTACCAGCTTTCGACAGACCGCCTGGAACTAACAAACGCGGCCATCTATCCAGAAAACAACAGCGTACTGCAGGACATGCGCACCATCTACAACCGAACGCTGCAGCACTGGAAAGACAACGCCGTGCCTTATCACAACTATCAACCATTCGCAGTCGTTTTCGATCGCGACGAATCGTGGAAACAACAGAAGCAACCGGCTAAGAACAAAAAACGTTAATGACTTAACGCCGGTTTCGACATAGAATTATGTGAAGCCGGTAACTTCTCCGCTGGAGCCAACGATGTCCGTATCCCATGAAACACAACGAAAATCAAAGCTGACGTACGAGCACTATACTCAGCTGCCGGATGACGGAAATCGCCACGAAATCGTCGATGGAGTGCACTACATGAATCCGGCACCGATTCCCTATCATCAAGCTTTGTCACGACACATTCAATTCCAACTGTATTCAGCAATCGAATTGAACAACCTGGGTGAAGTCATCGACGCACCGATTGACGTGCAGTTTTCAAATCACGATGTCGTTCAGCCGGACCTTGTCGTTGTCCTAAAAGGCAACAACATTGCCACACGGACAAAACTGAAGGGGACACCCGACTTGATTATCGAAATCCTGTCACCATCAACATCCAGTCGCGACGAAGGGCTTAAAAAGGAACTTTACGAACAAAACCACGTTCCTGAATACTGGGTCGTCGATCCCGACGAAAAAGCAGTTCGAAAATACACGCTCACCAACGGTCAATACGCCGCTCCGCAACGCTGCACCGAATCCATCACATTCGACGGCCTGCCAAACGTGTCCGTTGACCTTACCAAAATCTGGTAAGCCGCCGCTGCCAGAACAGCATCTGACGACGCGTCACACATGCGCCCTGAACGACCGCTGCAGTTGGCAACGCGGCTCGTCCAGAAGACCGCTGATACGCCCCCAAAGCCTTCTACTGGCATTTTACTTGTTAAACAGGAAGTGACAGATGTCGCCGTCCCGCATAACGTATTCTTTGCCTTCAATTCGCATCTTACCGGCCGCTCGAATTTCCTTTTCGCTTTTGTATTCTTCAAGGTGTTCCAGCGAATACGTTTCGCAGCGGATGAACCCTTTTTCAAAGTCGGTATGAATGACACCGGCCGCCTGAGGTGCCGTGGCGCCAACAGGGATTGTCCAGGCACGCACTTCCTGCTCTCCGGCGGTGAAGTAACTTTGCAAACCCAATGTTCGATAGGTGGCTCTGGCAACGGTGCCCAATGCCGGTTCTGTCAGCCCAACAGATTCCAGCATTTCCAGTCGGTCTGCATCATCAAGTTCGCCTAATTCAGATTCGAACTTCGCACAAACCGGTACCACTTCAGCACCAACCGAAGCGGCATGCTGTCGCACTTTCTGAACCAGTTCGCCCTCGCCCGTGATATCGTTTTCATCAACGTTGGCGATATACAGAATCGGCTTCGCTGTCATAAGGCCCAATCCTCGAACAACTTTGGCCTCCTCGGGACTGAATTCCAGCGTTCGCAATAATTTGCCTTCGTCGGCATGAGCCGTGCATCGCTTGATGACGGCAACTCGCAATACCGCATCCTTGTCGCCGCCTCTGGCCGCTCGCTCAGACTTTGGCAACGCGTTAGTCAGAGTCTCCATGTCTGCAAGCAGCAGTTCCATTTCGATAATTTCGATATCTGACAGCGGATTCACTGCTCCCGTTACGTGTGTAATGTCGTCGTCTTCAAAGCAGCGCACAACCTGAAGAATGGCGTCTACTTCGCGAATGTGGCTCAAGAACTTGTTGCCCAGACCTTCGCCTTTGCTGGCACCTTCCACAATGCCTGCGATATCAACCAGCTTAAGAATTGCCGGAATCACTTTCTTAGGCGGAATGTACTTCGTGATGATTTCCATACGACTGTCCGGAACGCTCACGATTCCTTCGTTGGGCTCAATCGTACAGAACGGATAGTTCGCGCTTTGTGCGGCTTCTGAACATGTCAGAGCATTAAACAGAGTACTTTTACCAACGTTGGGCAGACCGACGATTCCGGCTTCCATTTCACTTCATCCGCGAGATACATAGAAAATACGCCGGACTATTTCGGCGGCGGCAGATGTTAGCGTACAAAACCACCGATAGAAAACGCCGACTCTGGCATTCCGAACATTAGGGCACGACTTTGTTCAGCAAACCAGCCAGAAAACAGGTATCGCCCAGCGAAACGCCTCAAAAACACCGGCAACAAGGCAATCATGCGATGCTTAAGGGGCGGCAACCGACCGACGGCAACAGTTGCTCACAGAAACCCGCAACTTCGCATTCTTATTCGCATTCTTAACCGCACTCAATCCCCAACATCACGGAATTCAAACCGCTGCCGATTCCCAACAAAGCCAGCTTTGTTCCGGCGGGAGGCGGGTCTTCCTGCAAGCCCATCGCCAGTGCCATAGGCAACGCGGCGGCTCCCGTATTTCCGAAGCGTTCTACTGTGGGGAAATCCAGATGTGGGTCCAGTTGTAAAGTTTCCAAAAGCAGGGTTCTGTGCTGCTTGCCAACCTGATGAGTGAAAACACGATCGACGTCTTTGTTGTTCCAGCCCAATTCCAACTTCGTTTTCTGCCAGGTCTGTTCAGCCAGTTGAATGCCGGCATGCAACAACGCTTCAGAATCTGTTTCCATGCGAGGACGACTGTCGCCATGCACTTCCGCCTCAACACCGCCAGCACACAGATTGTGCTTCGCTGTGTCCGAATGAAACGCTCCGCCTAACAATTTGTGATGTGTGCGACTGATGCTTTTATGACACAATACAATCGCCGCACTGCCGGAACCAATCGTTAGCGACGCGAAGGCCGACTTAATCGACTTGCGCGTCAGCGACTTGTCATTCAGAAGACTGTCGATTGTGCCTTCCACGAGCCCACGTCCGGTTTCCGTGCCGACGATAACTCCGGCCTTGATCCGGCCAAGTTCGATCATGTCAGCAATGACCAACATGCCATTCAGCAACCCGAGACACGCATTGCTGACATCCATCACCAACGAACTGGCAGGCAGGCCGACTCCCGCGTGAACGCCCGCAGCCGTAGCCGGTTCCATTTGATCTCGGCAAACCGAACCGTGAATCAGTGCACCAAAATCAGCCACCGGAATGCCTGAACGCTCCACGGCCAACTTTGCCGTCGCAACACTAATCTGCCCGGGCAAGGTTCCACGATCGTAAAACCGTCGCTCCTGAATTCCCGTCATTAGTTCCAAACGACCGAACGGAAGACTTAGTCGTTCATAAACCGGCGCAAGTCGCTGCTCAATCTCGTTCGACGAAACGACATTGGGAGGCGGATTGTGAACAACTGCTTCTACGCAGACGTGCTGATAACGCATGGCTGTTTTTGCGGAGCATTTGGCGACAGAAAGAAAACAAAAAACGCACTTCGCGAGTTCGCCAAGTGCGTGGAAATGATATCAGTTTTTTGCAAACGAACTTCGCTACACCCCAGCCGCTCGCAAAGGATCGGTGGCTTCCAATCTTTGAGACAACATTTGAATGTCGTCCAGAAGATTGCTGCGACGCCGTTCGTCGGCCAATTCGGGATCTCGCGTTTCTAACATAATCGACCTTCGAACATAGCGAAGACCGCGAACAAGCACATCGCGTTCGTGTGTTGTCAATTCAACCTGAAGAACATCATCCATCGCGTTTCATTCCCATTATGGCGGGTTAGAGAAACGCATAAATGCGGGCACTTCCTGTTTCCGAATTCATGCAACTGCAGCAAGTGTACGCTGAGCAATTTCCGTGCTCAAGCAGTTCATCGGTAATTTGAGCTTCCAGCCTGAACAGAACCGAAATTGCGACAGTTCAACCAGTGTTAAGGGCCAACTCAGAAAGATTAACGTTCAGCAATCCTCGTTAAAAACCCCGCTGTCCCCCTGATCTTACCCAAAACGACGTTCATCGCAGCCAATTTCAGTCGCCATCACTTGGTAAAATCGCCAGCAACGCAGAGTCCACGTCACAAAAACGACTTACTTGCCCGTTGCCCTTAAGCTTCCACTGCGATAAGCGTCTGCCATCGATTTGGGAATCTCAACTTCTGCCAGCACAACTTCGGCCTGATGTTCCTGAGTCAAAGCCTTCATTTCCTGCTCGCGAGCAACCGCCTGAGCGCGACGTTCTTCCGCCTTGGCCCTGGCAATTCGCACGTCAGCTTCTGCCTGGTCCGCCTGCAGGCGAGCTCCCACGTTGGCACCGACATCAATATCGGCAATGTCGATGGAAACAATTTCGTAGGCCGTTTGCGAATCGAGGCCTTTGTCCAACACGGTTTTCGCAATTAACATCGGGTTTGCCAAAACTTCTTTGTGAGTTTCACACGACCCGATGGCCGAAACGATCCCTTCGCCCACTCGAGCGATGATCGTTTCTTCCGTTGCACCGCCAATCAACTGGCTCAGGTTAGTTCGCACGGTAACACGAGCTCTCGCCTTCAACTGAATTCCGTCGCGAGCCACACCGTCCAAAGTCGCACGACCATGGCGAGCTGAATCCGGACAGTCAATGACTTTTGTTTTGACGCTGGTCTGGACAGCTTCCATGACGTTTCGACCGGCCAGATCGATTGCAGCGGCAGTATTCCAATCCAGGTCAATTTTAGCTCGGTGAGCGGCAACCAAAGAACGCACCACAATCGGCACGTTACCGCCAGCCAGATAGTGAGATTCCATCGCGTTTGTGCTGATGTTTCGCAGCCCGGCCTGCACCGACATAATGCGAGAATCAACGATCACCTGAGGATTCACTTTCTTCAGTTTCATGACCACCATCTGCAGCGGCCCAACCATGGCTCCAGACATAAAGGCACGAAACCACAGTGCAGCAACGGATGCAAACATCCCCAGGAAAATCAGCAGGCACAGACCAAAGACCGCCAGAAAACAGATCAACAGAACGTTGACAAATGATGTATTCTGAGCGAAAAGCAAAGTCGAATCGACAAGATGCATGGACGCGTCCTCGTAATATTTCAATGAATTTACCCGTCTCAATTGTACGATGCAGACACACCTTTTCGCAACTTACAGCGAACATCCGAATTGCGACTGACGTTTCTGACCGAAAAAAGCGGCCAAACAGCATTCAGAACGCTGAAATCCGATAGAATCGGAGTGTGGCATTCAGACAATCAAAACGTGCAACGCATGAACAATTGTCATCGACGCACAACCCAAATCGCCGCTCCATCGGAACACCATCAATTTTCAATTAGCGCCGGAATTCCCCAACGAGACCACGGGGCAATCAGATCACCGCGATTTTCAAATTTCAGGCAAACTTCAATCACAGCACACGAAACCCAAACAAAATGAGCATCGAAGCACGCGTTCTTGAACTAAAGCTGACACTTCCAGAAGCCCCTGCACCAGCTGGCACCTACAGTCCTGTCGTGATTGTCGAAAAACTGGCTTACGTATCCGGACAAGGCCCCATTGGCACTGACGGCAGATTACTAACGGGCAAGGTGGGCGTCGAAATTTCAGAGGAAGAAGGAATTGCTGCCGCTCGCGTTGTGGGCCTAACCATGCTGGCGACCCTGAAAGCGCAACTGGGCACGCTGGATCGAGTCAAGCGAATCGTCAAAGTTCTGGGAATGGTCAACTGCAGCACCGATTTCAAGAACCATCCCAAAGTCATCAACGGCTTCAGCGACCTGATGGTGGAAATCTGGGGCGAAAACGGCCGAGCCGCCCGCAGCGCGGTAGGTATGGGATCTCTGCCCGGAAACATTTCCGTAGAAATCGAAGCCATCGTTGAGCTGGCTGACTAACAAGGGCTTCGCCCTCGACCCGGTGGCGTGGAATGCGGAAAGACTTAGAACGTTCGCACCGCCGAGCCGCTCCGTTGTCGCTACGAAAAACAACGCAATCGGATTTAACTGCGATTAGTCTCGAACAGGACGACAGCTTCCTGCCGGGGACGCAATCCCCGGTTGGAAGCTCAACTCATCGCCTGGCTGCAGGAACTGCTGTCACAACATTCTGTGGAACCCCATCCAGAAACGCTTGAATATTCTGCACGCATCCCAGTGTTAGAATATCCAGTCCTTCGGGAGTCTGATCGGCACTATGAGGTGTCAACGCAACGTTTTCACACGTCAGCAACGGATGATCGCTGCCGATTGGTTCCTGATCAAACACATCAATTCCGGCACCGAACAGATGTTCCGTTTTAAGTGCCTCCACCAAAGCTGCCGTATCAACAACTGCAGCCCTGGCGGTGTTGACCAAAATTGCTCCGCGCTTCATCTGTTGCAACTCTGCCGAACCAATCAAACCGTTTGTCTTTTCGGACAAACGAACGTGAATACTGATCGCATCGGATGAGCGAAGCACTTCTTCCAATGGCAGATAGCGGAACCCCAACAACCTGGCTTTGTCTTCATCCGGGTGCAACGTCCAGGCGACAACCTCCATCCCGAACGCCCGACACATCCGAATCATCTCGCAACCGATATTCCCAGTGCCAATGATTCCGATCCGCTTCCCAATCACCGTTGTCCCCAACTGCGACGACCACTGCCCTTCCCTGAGCTGTTCCGTCATGGAAACAACACGTCGCGAAACACTCAACAACAGGCTAAAAGCGTGTTCAGCCACAACCGTCGCCGTTCGTCCGGGAATATTACACACAACGATGCCTGCTTGAGTTGCCGCTTCCAAATCGATTGTGTCATAACCGATGCCGCAAACGGCAATCATTTTCAGGTTTGGCAATCGGTTCAACAACTCGGCAGACACACGAACGGCACTCCGTGAATTCAAAAGGATGTCCGCCGGCTTAACGCGGTCCAGCATTTCGTCCTTGCTGGTGGGCCTATCCTGATACAGCCGCACCTCCGCGATGGCTCGCAAGTCATCCAGATAACGCGAACGACTCACCAGCGGCGGATCATCAGCCGGAATAACAACAAGCGGTCGCGAGCCTGTCGATTGACTCTCAGCGGCCATAAATCCGAATCTCATCGAAGTCGTTCATGTCATCAAACGAACCAATTCCGATGCGTCCTTTTGAGAAGGTCTTGTCTGTGACTTCCATATATGGCTTCTGCATATCGTCAAAATACACTTTGATCTCACCGCTCATCGAATTTCGAGACAGTTTTACCCGATGCCAGGTTTCGTTCTTCCACGGTGTCAGATTCTTGTTCTCCGTAAGCGCTAACCGAGGTGCATCCTTCACGATCATAATCTGCCCGCTGTGAGGATCCGGCTTCGCTCCCAGATGGCAATAATAAAAGTTGCTGGCATCGGTGTGACAAAAGAACACGCAGCAATCGCGATGATTGCCCGTATCGTTGGTGCTTTTCACCTTAAACGTGATCACAAAATCAGAAAGCTCCAGGCCTTTCACCAACGCAATATTGTGAGGACTGCGAACTGCCGGAGTGTACTCGCTGATTCGCTTGTTTAGCCCAAACACATTGTTTCCATCAACATTGCGAAGCGTCCACGCTTTGTCGTCGGTCAATTCCCAGCGATCCTGCCCCGCATCAAAGTCTTCACTAAAAACAAGCGGCAGATCAGTAACGACCCTACTATCGTCGGCCAAAACCTGCCCGCACAAACACACCAACAAACAAATCGAAAGCCCCGGAAAACAACCTGTTGCTCTAAACATTACAGTCAATACTCCTCAAATGATGATTCGGACACGCCAAAACGGTCACGCGACTAGTTTAGACTCGCCGTCCCCGTTCCGAAAGCAGCAAGACCATTCGGTCGCTGAACTTCGGCGATCAAGGTTTCTGACGGCATGTTGCGTGCCGACGCTGCATTATGAATTTGGGCGGTAATAACGCGTTTTAGAACGACCGATCGAATCGTGCGAATTACACCAGCGGGAGGAATCTCACCAGAAGCAGTGGACCTATCGGTTTCGAGACCCTGAATCCGAATGAATAGAAATTGCGATTGCCCGTGTCGAATATCGCTGACTCGTTCATAGAATCAGACGCGAATCAATTCGCCCGGTTCGTTACCCGCAAATCACGCCAGATCTCACCACCGCAAACGGACAAACGACGCGACAATGACGCACGCAACATCCAACAAATCCATCGCAGAAATCATTCTTGCCGAAACAGAATCTCTGCGGGCTGAACTGTTGCAGCACGAGCTATACAATGCCATTCAGAATTGTTCTGACCTGCAGATTTTCATGCAACACCATGTGTTTGCCGTCTACGACTTCATGTGGTTGCTTAAGCGCCTGCAGCAGGAAATTTGTGGTTGCGAAGTGCCATGGTTGCCTCCCGCCGATCCTGAACTGGCTCGGTTCGTCAACGAAATCGTGCTGGGCGAAGAATCCGATGAAGACGGCAACGGCGGCTACAACAGTCACTTTGATATCTATCTGTCAGCAATGGACGACGTGCAGGCATCAACGAATGCGATCGGCGAATTCATAGGACAGCTCCGCATCGGAAACTCGGTCGCAACCACATTCGAAACGCTTTCGATCCCACAGTCAGTGAAAGCCTTTGTCAGGTACAATTACCATCTGGCAGCGAATGGAACAGCATCAGAAGTTGCCGCAGCGTTTTGCTTTGGTCGTGAAGACATTATTCCGGATATGTTTCAGAGACTGCTGGACGGATTCGAATCATCCGGCGTCGATGTGCCACGTCTGAAACATTACATCGAACGACATATCGAACTCGACGGCGATCACCACGGTCCGCTGTCTCACGCTTTAGTCAATAGACTTTGCGGAACATCCAAACTTTCCGTCCAACAAGCGATCGACGCCGCCAAACAATCAATCTCAAACCGAATTGCATTGTGGGATGGTGTATCAGCAGCGCTCCGCAATCGCTGACGCGCGGCTTTCGAAATTCGGAACCTTTCAGCACATGGCTGAGCCGCTATTGCGCCGACTTCTGTTCCGGCACCGGCTTCGACGTCTGTTCCAACTCTGGCACCGGTTCATCAAGTGGATCGCTAAGCGAAAGGAATGCGCCGTCCATTCGCCCGGAGGATTCCTGATAATTCATGCGCCACAAACGGTGCGGCTGAAGTTCGTGCAGCAAACCTGCGCATCCGCTGGATGTCATTAGTAACAGGCAAAGGCAGATAAAGCGTTTCATATTCGGCGGTCCGTGAAGTTTCGCGGCGAAGTGGTGTCGTTCGCTGGCAAATTGAACGGAAATTGTCGACGATTGTGGGTCAATAGAGCGATCAACCGTCCTCTTAATCACGCAGCGTAGTTCGAGTTGCCTTATCCCAGAACACGAATGACACGCTGAAACTCGCCTTGCCCGTGGCCATTCACCCCAGCCGAACAATTTCCTGCAGATCCTGCCGAATACCGGAGTCCTACATGCTTAAACGACTGATGTTAAAGACGCTTTTCAGTACCGCTGTCATTTTCAGCTGTGTACACGCAACCGCGATTGCTCAAACCGCAACCGCCGAAGTGACTCAGTTGCCGGCTGTCCCCAACAGCATTGACCTGCAGGACGGCGATACATTTGTGTTTCTTGGCGACAGCATTACCCACCAGCGACTCTACACACAGTACGTAGAAAACTTCTTCTACCAACGATTTCCAGAACGCAGAATCCAATTTCACAACGCAGGCATCGGTGGTGCTCGAGCATGGGACGCTTTGGCGCGAGTCAGCCGAGACGTGCTGGACTACAAGCCTCGCTATGTCAGCATTCTGTTGGGCATGAATGATGGCAGCTATCAGCCATTCAATCCGGAAATTTTCGTCACCTATAAGAACGACATGAATCAGCTGGTGGCAAAAATCCGAGACGCTGGCGCGACGCCCGTTTTGATGTCGCCCACAATGTTTGATTCCCGAGCCGCCCGCCTGCGACAGAATCCGCAACGACCTCGCTCTGCAGAAATGTTAGCCGAATACAACAGCGTGCTTGCCTACTACGGTCGCTGGCTGCAGGACGTCGCCATCGAATCCGGGCTGAGTTACGTTGACATGTTTGGACCGCTGAACGACCTGACTCTGGAAGCACGAGAATCCGATCCGTCATTCACGATGATCAAGGATGCCGTTCACCCTGATCCTCCGGGACAGGTTGTGATGGCGTTCGCCATGATTGACGATCTTGGACTGCGAAGCCAGTTGTCCAACATTCGAATTCAACCAATGCCAAACGGAACTCTGAAAGCCTTCCCGGCTGGCGGCAAAGTTGATTACCTGAAAAAAACGGACAACGGAATCGAATTCAACTGGACCGCCAAAGGCCTGCCGTGGGTGCTTCCTGAAGAAGCTCAACCTGGCGCAAAGCTGCTGCACCTTGGCCACAAAGCCAGCAAAGAAGGACTGGAAGTACACGGCCTTGAGACCGGTACATACGAAGTGGTCATTGATGATGTGGTTGTCGGGAAATTCTCCGACGTCGCTCTTTCACGACACATCGAACTTCAGGAAAACGCGTTAACTCCTCAGTATCAGCAGGCCCTGGAAGTCGCGACGCTTAACAAGCAAAAGAATGAAGGCCCTGTTAAAGAACTGCGTGATGGCTGGCGAACCTTCCAGTCGTGGGCTCGACACGATCGCGACCTGGAAGCTCAACCAAACAACAAAGAACTGCAGACAGTGACCGAAAAAGAACTCGCACGCCTGCAGAACCTGGAAGAAACAATCCAAAAAGCAGAAGCCGCAGCCAAACAAATCGAAGACGAAATCTACAAGAAAAATCAACCAGTCACTCGGCACTACGTGATTCGAAAAACCAACTAACAAGGCCTTCGCCCTTGCCCCGGTGGCGTGGCATAAGAGAGAACATGGGAAGTTCTAATCGCCGAGCCGCTCCGTTGTCGCCACGAGAATCATGTGCACCGTGCGAGCATCACTTCAGACAGGACTCTAACGAGGCCGTGCCTCAGACCATTCGAGCTGCCGCTCAGAAACACTCCGCCACAACGATTCAACTTTCTTCAAACAAAGAGACTCATTCATGAAAACCATTGCTGTCGCCATTGCTGCGGCATGCCTGATATCCACCGTTCAGGCAGACGAAATAGATGTCATCAAATCCGTTGGCGACTTTTCTAAAGGCACTGCAGAAGCACGTGCCGCCAGCGACGCTCTTGTTAAGGGCGGTTCAAGAAATCTGCTGCCATTGCTGAAAGCTTTCAACGGCAGTTCGGTTCTGGCCAGCAACTGGCTGCGAAGCACTTTCGAAACGATTGCTGATGCAGAAATAAAATCGGGAGGTTCGTTGCCCAAAGATGACCTTCTAAAGTTTGTGAAAACAACCTCAGAATCACCAGCCGCCAGAAGGCTGGCTTACGAATGGCTGCTGAAACGAAGTCCACAGCTGGAAGACCAACTGATTCCCGGAATGCTGCAGGACCCCAGCCCTGAATTCCGTAGAGACGCCGTTAACCGACTTCTGAAAGTTGCAGAAACAGCCACAGGAGATGACGCCAAAGCCGCCTACCGCAACGCACTGAAGGGCGCTGTTCACGAAGATCAGGTCAAAAAAATCGCCAAAGCCCTTCGTGATGCAGGCGACGAAGTCAACATTCAACAACACTTTGGCTTTCTGCCATCGTGGAAGGTTATCGGCCCCTTCGACAACAAAGACATGAAGGGTTTCCCCGTTGCCTACGAACCAGAAAACACCATCGACCTTGCCGCCGAATACGACGGCCAACTGGGCAAAGTAAAGTGGGTGCCCCTATCCACAGACGATGACTACGGCATCATCGACATTGGCAAACAACTGGAAAACTACAAGGGTTCACTGATGTACGCCACCACCACGTACACCAGTGCCACGGATCAGAATCTGGAATTCCGTTTGGGCACCCCCAACGCGTGGAAACTGTGGGTCAACGGAAAACTGATCTTCGAGCGAGAAGAATATCACCGGGGCACTCGCATGGATCAGTACAAAGTTCCCGTCACGCTGACAGCGGGACAGAACACAATCCTGCTGAAGATCTGCCAGAACGAACAGGACCAATCATGGGCTCAGGATTATCATTTCCAATTGCGAGTTTGCGACAGTACCGGTTCAGCCGTCCCCCCCTCTTCAAACACAGCAAAACGCGACAACGCGACGGGAGTGAACTAATGAAACGCTTATCACTTATTCTGGCATTCCTGACCACCGCTTCGTCCACACAAGCTGAAGACTGGCGGCAATTCCGAGGCAACCAGGGCAACTCAATCGCAACAGGTGAAAACCTTCCCACCGAATTAAGCGGCGGAAGCATTGCCTGGAAGGTCGAACTTCCAGGTCGAGGCGTTTCCAGCCCGATTGCAGTTAAAGATCAGATTCTGCTGACAGCAAGTTCGGGATACGACGAAGACCGCCTGCACGTCATGAGCTTCGACGCGGCCACCGGCGAACTTCAGTGGGATCGCCAGTTTCAAGCCACCGGTCGAACGGGCTGTCATGAAAAAATGTGTGTCGCCACACCGACTCCTGCCAGCGATGGCGAGCGAGTGTTCGCGTTTTATTCCAGCAACGATCTGATTTGCACAGACATGGCTGGCAACCTGCAATGGTATCGAGGCCTGGGAGCCGAATACCCCAACGCCAGCAACAGCCTGGGAATGTCTTCGTCACTGATTGTGATCGGAACCACGGTTGTTGCTCAAGTGGAAAGTGATGCAGAAGCTTTCGCCATCGGTGTCGACACTGTCAGCGGCGAAACCAAGTGGAAGATCGATCGCCCCAGAAAAGCCAACTGGACATCTCCCACCATCATGCCCGCCAGCGGAAACACGCCCGCTCTGGCATTGCTGCAGTCATCTGCCGGACTAGCCGCAGTTGATCCCGAAACCGGCGATGTCGTCTGGGAATTCGGTGATGGCGCGTCCACAATTCCGTCCTCATCTGTTATCGACGGCACCGTCTTCATTCCGTCCAACGGATTGACAACTGTGAAGCCGGCAGCTGACGGAAAGTCTGTTGAACAGGTTTGGAATTCGTCAAACCTGTCGCCCAGCACTCCAAGTCCGGTTGTCCTGAACGGCCTGACGTTTACGGTAAACTCCGCGGGAGCACTTTCAGCAGGCAGCATTGAAACGGGCGAACGAGTCTGGCAGCTGCGACTGAAAGGCCCATTCAGTGGAACTCCCGTTGTATCCAACGGACACCTGTTCTTCTTCAACGAAAAGGGCCTCGCATTTGTCGTCAAACCATCGGCCGACAAAGGCGAAATCGTGTCAGAACTGGATCTGGGCGAAACAATTCTGTGCAGCCCGGCGGCTTCCAACAACGCATTGTTCATTCGCAGCGACGGACACCTGTGGAAGTTCGCCGAACAGTTTTAGCCGAACGTTGGTTGGTTCTTAATTTGAAGTGCGATGTCTTCGTATCGGCGGCGTTTGGCCGCCGATACCAAATGAGTGTTCCAGGACTATCGCCCGGCGGCTGATGCAGTGAAGACGGCAGCAAATCCCGCTTCGACCATTTCGTTATTCAGACACGCTTCACTGACCGCACAGTTCACGTTTTGCAATCAATCATTCCACCTTATGTCCAGCCTGAACATTCCCATCGCAATCGGCATCGGCGGCTTCGTTGGAGCGTTGATGAGATTCTATATTGCTGGATTTGTCGCCAGATCTGCAGGCGACGAATTCAGCTTTCTGGGAACCATGACGGTCAACCTGCTGGGCTGCCTTGCCATTGGAGTGCTGATCACGATTGCATCCAGGCCAGGACTGATGTCGCCAATGATGCAAAAGTGCCTGCTGACCGGACTGCTGGGATCGCTGACCACCTTTTCAACGTTTGCAATGGAATCCCTGAACCTTTTGCAGGCGGGACATTTCGGTGCGGCGGTTGTTAACATCACTGTGAATCTGTTTGCCGGACTACTTCTGGTTTGGTTAGGCATGTTGCTGGCCGGAACGTTGATTCCCGATTCCTCACCTGCCAACTGACCGCAGCAAACCCGCAATGGACCTTCCGGAACACACTGACGTTGAATCTGCAAACTCTGCCACCGCTCATCCGCCAGGCAGCTTTCGCGAACTCTTTGCCGTATCTCTTCCGCTGATTATCGGCGCCGGTTCGCACTCCGTGATGACAAATGCAGATCGCATCATGCTGGCAGGCTATACGCCCACGGTGCCAACCGGCGCGGGAGCACTGGATATCATCGCCGCCGTCACACCAGCTTCAATGCTACACTGGACAATCATGTGCGTCCCGCTGGGGACCATTCTTTACGCCAACACGTTTATCTCGCAATATGATGGTGCCAACAAGCCGCAGAAACTAACTGCCTCATTCTGGCAGGCCGTTTGGCTGGCCATTGTTTCCGGTTTACTGCTGACACTGTTTGTTCCTTTTTCGCACGCTATTTTTACATTCGTTAAACACGGCGAAACGGTCGTCGCACAGGAAACGGCTTACTTCAACACGCTCTGCTCCGGCAGCGTCTTGTTTCTGCTCTCAAACGCACTCGGTTGCTTCTTTAGTGGACGGCAAAAAACACACGTGGTGATGGCAGTGAACCTGTCCAGCGTCGTCTTTAATATCGTATTAGACTACGGCTTGATCTTTGGTCACTGGGGACTTCCGGAACTTGGCATTCGCGGTGCTGCGGTGGCAACATTGGTTGCTCGAGCATGCGACATTCTGATGTACGTTGTTCTGCTTGGAATCGATGCGACCAAAGGGAAGTATCCATTCAAAGACACGTGGAAACCCAATCGCATCATGCTGACCAGGTATCTGAGATACGGACTGCCCGCCGGACTTCACAGCTTTGTTGACACATCGGGATTTATGGCTTTTCTGTTTATTGTAGGCAGCCTTAACAGAGACGCCATGGCAGCAACAAACCTGGCTTTCAGTGTCAACAGTCTGATCTTCATTCCACTGCTGGGTTTTGGAACCGCCGTGCAGACTCTTGTCGGACATCACATTGGAGCCGGCCTGCAAGCTGCCGCCGCTAAGACGACATGGAACGCAATTCGCATGGGAATCATCTGGACAGGAGCCGCCGCGATTTTGCTGGTGTTCTTTCCAGAAGTCAGTCTTAGCCCGTATCTGTTCTTTGAACAAACAACAGCGGTGGGCGAGCAGTCCGTTAAATCGGTTCTGCCGATGGCCACAACGCTGCTGACGTTTGTTGCCGTGTATTCAATCTTCGACGCATTGGCGGTAGTCTTTGCGTCGGCATTGCGAGGTGCGGGCGACACGATGTTTCCGATGTTGGTAACCATGTGTTCCAGCTGGTTCGTCATGACATTGCCCGCATGGCTGATCGCACGTTCCGAAGAAGCCACCATCCAGAAGCTCTGGCTGACCTGCACAGCTCACATTCTGACAATGGGACTGGCGATGCTGCTAAGGTTCTTATCCGGCAAATGGAAGTCCATCAAAATCACATAGAAGCCGTATTCGTCCAGGCCTGAACAACAGGCATTTCGTCGGCAATTGAATCAACGAACACCTTTCCATTTCACTGCACTAAGTCTCTGTAAAGTGAAGCTCTGAAATACAATGACAAATTCATACGCCCAACTTTGGGACCTCGACCCAAACACAACCTACCTGAACCACGGATCGTTCGGCCCTTCCCCGATCGAAGTGCGGCAGGTTCGAGAAGAATGGTCGCTGAAACTGCAACGTCAGCCAATGCGTTTCTTATGCCAGCAGATGGAGGACCTGCTGCACAGCACCGCTGAAGAACTGGCAGAGTTCCTGCACACCAAACCGGCTCGCCTGGCACTGATTGACAATGCCACCATCGCCATGAACATCGTCGCCGACAGCGTAGAACTTAGCGCGGAAGACGAAGTTCTGTTTACCGATCACGAATATGGTGCCGTAAGAAACATCTGGCAACGCAGGTGTCAGGCTGTCGGTGCCAAAATTGTGACAGCACAATTACCCTACCCGTTGAACGATGCGGACACTGTGCGTGCTTTAACGGATGCAGCAAGCGAACGAACACGCATTATTATCATCAGCCACGTCACTTCGCCAACGGCCGCCATTCTGCCGGTTCAGCAAATCTGCGAGATGGCAAAACAACGCGGTATCCTAACGGCCATTGATGGCCCTCACGCAATCGCCATGCTGGATGTACATCTGGATAAAATCGGCTGCGATTATTATTGCGCAAGTTGCCACAAGTGGTTGTGTGCCCCGTTTGGCAGCGGCTTTTTATGGGTCCACCCACGACATCACCACAACGTAAAGTGTCCAATTGTCAGCTGGGGAGGATCAATGGCCGGACACGCACCCATCTGGCAGGACCGCACCAACTGGCTGGGAACACGCGACCCCGCCCCATTGATTTCAATTTCTGCAGCCATCGCATTCTTCAAACGCATCGGGCTGAACACTTTCCGAGAACACGCCCATCAGCTGATTTGCCACGCTCGCAGAGAACTACTGGCCATCGATGGCGTGGGGCCCTTCTGCACGGCAAGTGAATCCAACGTCGTCAGCATGTGCGCGTTGGAATTGCCTCAACCTGCCGACTGGAAACCGGGCTATCACGGTCATCCCGATCCGCTGCAAATTGAACTTCGCGAACAACACGGAATTGAAACTCCCGTCGCTTCATGGAACGGCAAACGATTTCTGCGAGTATCCGCGCACCTTTACAACTCCCCTGCTCACATCGACAAGTTGCTTCACGCCGTAAAGAATTCACCCAACCTACGATAGCGCACAAAAAATCCCGGACCTGTCGAAGGACCGGGACGAATTGCGTTCAAGCGTTACACATTTGGGACGCGAACTACTTTGCCAGTTCTTCTTCCAGCAAAGTAATGACTTCTGGTGCATCTGGTTTCGTGCGTGTCTTGAATCGAGCAGCCACTTTGCCGTCTTTACCGATGATGAACTTTTCAAAGTTCCAGCCGATGTTGCTGTGATCGTCTGCCTGAGCCTTCAGCAGCTCGTACAGCGGAGTCTGATCTTTGCCGTTCACATCGACCTTTTCGAACATCGGAAACTTCACACTGTAGGTGCTCGAACAAAACTCACGAATTTCGCTGGCACTACCGGATTCCTGAGCACCAAATTGGTTGCACGGGAAGCCCATCACGACAAGACCCTTTTCAGAATACTTCTCATGCAGCGATTGAAGCTGCTCATACTGTGGCGTCGCTCCACAAGCGCTGGCGACATTTACAACCAGCAGTACCTTGCCCTTGTACTTGGACAGCTTGACTTCTTCGCCTTCCAGAGACTTCACATTGAAATCATAAACCGTTTCCGGGGCTTTCTTTTCTGCCGAATCTTCTGCCAAAACATTCGTTCCTGACACAAACAAGGCAGCCAACGCCGCCAGACTGAACAGTCTCATGGGAAATCCTTAAGTCTTCAAAATACCGGACAAAACCAGCGTGTAACACTACAATGAAACAACACTCAGCATGCAACACGATGTCGCAGTAAACGCTGAATGCTCCATTCTTGTCGGATCAGGCGATTCGGCAAGTCCACACCCGCGATTTTGTTCGTGCATAAACCAATGTCTTCACGCTGGGCTGAAAATCAAAGCATGATGGCTCGCCGCTTTTTCCTGGCAACGATTGCTCAGGCAGCAGTGTGCCTGGCACTTGCCTGGGGACTGGCAGCAGTATTCGACGCCCCGCCACCCAGCGACCGACTGCGTCTGCCAAGGGCCTTTCAATTCGGCACACTGTGCCTGATCCAGGGCAGCTGGTTTCTGCACGTTAGCTTAAAAAACGTGAAGATGGAGCGCCAGACGCCATTCAGGAAATCGCTGCTACTGGCACTCACGTTTGCTGTTTTGTTTGTTGGAATTCAGTCCTATGGGCTGTGGAGCTTCGTTCACGGAACAACAGATTTCCAGAACCCTCAAATGAACACTCACGGGTTCGTGTTTATGTTCACTGCTCTGCACGCCATGCATTTTGTAGTGGCTCAATCCGTGCTGCTATGGGTCACATTGGCCGCGTTTTGCGATCGATACGATCACGAATACTATTTTGGTGTCACCTTCGCCACCTGGTTCTGGCACGCTCTGGGAATTGCCTGGATCGCCATTCTGTGCGTGTTTTCGATCGCCTCGTAAGACGCACAGTTAACAGAACGATGAGGTCGCCCAATGAGAGAAACAGACTGCGACGACATCACATGTTACCGCCGCTGTCTGTACCACGTCGCTGCTCCGGTGAAACACTTCACGCCGCTTAAACCGGATCGATCCGCTTATTTGCAGACCGACCGATCAAAGGAATCATCGCTCCACCAATAATAATGGCCTGAATCGCCACAAACACGATCAACGCCAGCAAACGGCCTTCAGTAAAGCCATAGGTATGCAAACCGGCCTTCAATTCGTTCACGCCGAACCAGGACCACGCGGTGACAATATTTCCGAACATCGCCAGAACAGCGGTGCCGTAATCCTTCACCATCTTGTCCCAGCGAGCATGCAGAATGACGGCATTCCACATAACAATCAGCATCGCTCCGTTTTCTTTCGGGTCCCAACCCCAGAATCGGCCCCAGGAATCGTCAGCCCATAGGCCGCCCAGCACAGTACCCACCAGGCTGAAGAACAAAGCAAAGCACAGCAGGCCGTAAATCGTACTTCCCAACACATCAGTCGCCCGACGACGCCCAACGATTCTGGAACGATCGGCCAGATTAAAGACAGATGCAGCAAGGCCTCCCAAAGTCAGAAGGATGGCGGCCGACTGAATCGTTTTCGTTGCCGCATTCTCTCTGATTGGCACATATTGCGGCCCTGCAAAGCGTTCATAAGTCAGCAAACCCAGATACCCCATTCCGGTAAATCCGGCGGCAAACGTGGCCGCATAACCCAAAGTGATGCAAACAACGTGCGTCGCCAACCAGAATTGAGTATCAAGAACGGCCTGCATCACGCCCAGCGTGTCACCTTCATCGAGCGACAGGTAATGAGCAATCATCAAAGAGGCGGCTCCCACAGAAGCCCCCACAATATTGCCAATTCCGTTCTTTAGAAACAGCTCCATAAAGATCGCCGCACCAACAACGGCCCACCCAATGAAGATCGCGGACGAATAAAGATTTGTCACGGGCGGTCTGCCGGAAATCTGCATTCGAACAATCAAAGCATACGAATGCAGAGCGAACGCCAGAATCATCAGCAACAGGCCGCTGTTGCGAAGAACCTTCGGCCACACAATCCAGCAAAGAAACGATAGAATCAGAATCGGCAGGTAAAGATAGATGGCCTTCATGAAGGGTTCATAGAAGTTGAAGAACGCTTCTTTTTCCAACAGCGAAGCATCCATGTGTTTCACATCCGTCGATGCCAGGTAACCTCGATAATCCTTCACACTGGCATTGAAGGCTTCCACATCACCCACCTTCCAGGCAGACAACATGGCAACCATCGACTCCGTGCTTTTCGCAAACGTGCTGGTTTTGTCGCTAGTGTAAACCAAGCCACCTGCGCGAGATTCAAGATCGACCAGTAGAATGTCCACCAGCTCTTCATTCATCTTCGACGCCAGAGCCTTTTCGTCATCGACACCAATCGCCCGCAGGTTTGATCGAATCTTTTCAAGTCGCTTGTCGCCTTGTCTTTGCTGCAGTGTTTCAAACACCTGAAACAAATCAGACGATGTACGTTCTGTGGCGATCTCGCTGAAATCTGTGTCCGACAACCCGGCAACCATTTCGTCAACGGTTGCCCCGGCTTCAGCGTTACCGATGATCGTCAGAATACGTTTCAAGAACGGATCCTGGATTGACGTGGCAGCTTCCTGAGCTCGCAACTTTAACGCACCTGCAGCAACTTCAGTGCCCTCATCTTTCGCCGTCGTTTCCAAAGATGCCTGCAGAATTGCGGCACTGCCTGAAACGGCATCAACGACCAGTTTCCGAGGCAACTTACTCTTGATGTAGTCTTTCACATCCTGAGCATTGCTAAGTCCAGCTTCGCGGAATTCCACGGCAACATTATGAATCGCACTGGCCCCGATCAGTGTTTCCCAGGATCGCTGTTCACTGTCCAGCCCCGTCGGAACGGCCATAATTGCGGGGCTGTTCCCCAGACGTTCAAGAACCCACCACGCCGTGACCATGGAATCCAGTAGACCGTCTGTACTGCGAACCAGAAAATAGTTTTGCAGCGATTCAACTCGACCGACCGTTCTAAACAGTTTGACAACGCGGCGCTGCAACTGAGTCATGCGATGCTGCTGTTCCTGCATTTCCAGCTTCAGGCCATCATTATTGAATTGTTCCAGTTCGCTAAGGTTCGCCTGAATTTCCTCAAGCGAATACACCAGCCCGGCGCGTTTTTCGAGCCCCAATAAAGACAGAACCTGGTCGTCATCGATTTTAATGATGCGGTGTCGTCGAGCCAATTCCGGGCGAGCCACCACGTCAAGAAACCAACGTACAGCCGGCATTCTGGCCGTCATCACATCGCGAAGTCGCTCTTCAACAGCGTCTTCACCGGAAGACGTCAGTTCCTGTACTTTGCCAATCCAGTCGACGTATTCGCCTGAAAAATCAGCCAGCGATTCCGCCTTTACCGAGGGCCAATACTTAACAATTCGGTCGACGATCTGTTTGTGCTTTTTCGGATGATCAAGTTCAGCAGCACTAAGTTCTCCAGTAAACATCGACTTATACGATGCCATCAGCAATTCCGTTCTCGCAAACGAATCGATCGGCTGCGGCCTGCCCTTCCAGGCAACGGGCACCTGAGCAAAGCTGTACAAGTTCATCGAATCCGGATCATCTTTCGGCGGGCGAACCTTGCTGCCCAACCAAGCGCCCCCCAACAGCACCAGCAGCAACGGCACAACGACCGGCCACTTCGAATTTTGCGATCGACTGTCTTCTTCAATCTGAAATGTTTCCGGTGCTTTAGACGCACGAATGCCAGCCGGCAGGTTCGAATTGCCACTCTCACCCGATTCAGACGGAGCCACCTTAGCACGGTCAAATCGCGACAAATAACGCCCCAAAGTCAGACCGAACTGAGCAAACATTCCAACGGCCACAATCATGCAGGCGATGTATGGCAACATCCAACCCGTATTACGAACCACAGACAATGTGGTCATTTCCGTTCCGTCGGGCAGTTCGTTGTAGCCAGACTGATAGAATGTTTCGCCCTTGTATCGCAGTGGATTGTTCATCCATAACGCAAACTCATCGGCCTGCCCTGTTTCCGAATCTCGAATGATAATCTGAGATCTGTAGTCGCGAGGTGTGGCGGTACCGACGTAGTTGGTGCGGCTGACATCCAGCAGTTCAACTTCATAGCTTTTGTAGTTACGCTGGAACCGCAAATAGAATTGATAATCTTTATCCTCCAGTTTGACCTGTTCAGCGATCGGCACCGTCCGAGTTTCGCTGACGTCCTGAGCACACAGCAGGCTTTGCAGTTGTTCACCAGTCTCTTTATCCAAAAGACTGATCTGGATGGCACTCATATCGTGAGCATCGTCCATCCCGGTCACAGGATCTTTTTCTACGGCGACGGCAAACGTCCCCAGCCCGGTGGTGGTCGCCTCGTCGTCAGGCAAACGAGACCTCAGACCACTGTTCCGCAAGAAGCTGTTAACTCGAACATTAAACGGCAACGATTCAAGTTCAATAACACGTCCAGGCTGCCCTTCCTCTGCAGCGGCGGCATTCACCAGAGCAATTTCAGAAATCGCAACGACGTGATCTTTACCGTCGACGCGATGCACGATGGCCAGTTCTCGCTCGCGAGTGTCTCGCATAAAGGAAGATGTCTCACCTTCCTTCAACGCCAGCATGTTTTCCTTTGCGGTCATGCCAACCTGCAGTTCGCTGAACATCAGCAATGCCACGCCGATGTGCAGCACCACAATCCCACCACGCTTTTCGAACAGCAGATTGGCGCCAATCAATATCACAATAGCGCAAGCCAACCCCTTCAGCAACTGCCACAGAATCCGCATGGAAGACAGGTTCAATCGAGCATCTTCGCCACCCGCGATAAAGTAGATCAGAACGGCACCCAACGAAATCCCAATGGTGGCCAGCACAACTCGCTCCGGCCCGGAAACACCTGACTTACCAAACGCCACGCCCAATGGAACTGCCGCAGCAACTCCCATCACACCCAGCATCAGATACCAGACCTGTTCTGGCGTAAGCAACGTCGCGCCGTATTCAACTCCTGTCTGCTGGTTCCCCGTCCAAACCACCAGCCCCGTCAACACAGCGCCAATGAACATGATCGCCACACCGGCAAACAGACGCCCCCCAACAGCTCTAACTTTGAACCGAAGCGCATGAGCTGTCAGCAGGTTGGCCAGCATAATCCAGCCAATTGTCCAGCCACCCGGAAACGGAATAAATCGAAGCTTGCCCAGCGAATCCCAGTCAAAACTAACCAGGCCCGGAAACATAGACGGCGGAAAAAAGTCGGCAACGTCAATCCATGCAACAAACGTGCGAAAGTATTGATGCACGACCTGCCAAACATCGTGTCGAGCCTGCGCAAGACTGCCGACAAACACCAGGAACATGCCTAACAGAAACAACACGACGGTTAGCTTCATTGAAGCCAGGCCTTCGCAGGATTTTCGCAAAACGTCCGCTACACGGTCTTCCGAATGCCCAACTTTATTCGCTGAAGACGAATCGCCGGGAAGCATGGTTGTTGACATTGTCAGCCTCGTATTTATGACAAAAGCGGAAACTGGAAACGCATCTTGCTTTTACACAACACGTTTCTCACGATTTCGATGCTTTGTTCGTTACTTAAGAATCTTTACCGACTCACAAAATTCGCGGAACTGTTTTCGTTGTTGATCTGCCATCGCATTGCTGCTGCGATACTTAAAAATCCACAGCTTGTCACCGACTGGCAACAGCAACCCCAGAAATGTTTCTTCAGTCCCTTTGAAGTCAACATACGTCCCGGAAGTGCCATCCAACTTCAGAGTTTCAGTGCCCTGCATCGGATCGTCTTTCGGATCCAGCTGAATCTTTAATTGCCCTCGCCAGCGAACCAACTGAGGCACCAGTCCGGCTTCAATTGGTAACTCGCTTAAAGTAATGCGAGCCTGTTCTTCTGTGGGCCCAATTTCCCAGGCAACCTTGCTGAATTGATCATTCGCCGCCAAAGACCATTCGCCCGGAACCTGCCAGCCAAATGGAATTGAAGAGAACTCATTCTTCAGCAAGTCGCTTGTGAATATCCGTTCGTTCTCAGCATCAACAACATATTCGCGAATCTCAGCCGACTTGCCACAGCCTGCACTCAGCAACACCAACAGCGTCGCAGCGCAAACAAGTCGCGCAAACCTTTCACAAGCCCCGCTGGCAGCACCTGAACAGGCACATTGCCGAGCCCCAACGCGACAAAGCTGATCATGGCGAACGAATGAACGGATTCTCTGAACAGACATGGACACAAAGCACTTTTCGGCAGTGGTGGAGGATTGGAGAAAAATACGTGGAAGGTGGAACTCAGCAAAATACGCCTGCAAGCGAATCGTTCGCGCAAACAAAAACGTGAGTCCCCAAAAGGGCGGGTGCCCAGCATTATATGCCGCCAACCTGGGAAAGTCATTCTCTGGAGTTTTGTAGCTGTGGAATCACAGGTTTCCATCTGAAACATCTCCCGGCAGTCAGGCCAAAAGCTTCCGTTCGGCACCCCCTGAATACACACAACAAACTTCAGTTAACGAATTTGGCCGACGTTTCGGCTCATTACTAGGCATTCTGTAACGATTATGTAACCTCTGAGGATCTGCAGCAGTCTGAAACCGCGTTCCAGCCTCCCTCCTGATTCTGAGACTCCGACCATGAAGCAACTCTCCGTTTCTAAAAACATGGCACTTACATGGGCCATGGTCATCACAATTAACGTGGTATTCGCAGCTGGCAATGCCAACGCTGGAGACCCCGCCAACCACCGAATTTTCGATTCCGGACAGCAACCGAATGATGTCCGACTGAACGCACCCATTGACCTCAACGGCTACTTTCCGTTTGAAGTGCCTCCAACAAAAGCAGCGTGGAAACAACGCCAGGAAGAACTGAAACAGCGAGTTCTGGTAGCCACCGGACTTTGGCCGATGCCCGAAAAAACGCCTCTGACCCCCGTGATTCACGGCAAGGTCATTCGAGACGGGTTTACCGTAGAAAAAGTTTACTTCCAAAGCCTGCCGGGACACTATGTCACCGGCCTTCTGTTTCGCCCGGAAGGTTCCAGCGACACAAAACGTCCCGCCGTGCTTTGCCCGCATGGTCATGGAGGTCGGCAACAGGATTATGGCGAAGACAAAATGGACCCACTGATCGCATCCGGCGCCGAGCTTCATCGAGAATCCGGACGCTTTCCGAAACTCGCCCGTTGTGCGCAACTCGCCAGAATGGGATGCGTAACGTTCATCTTTGACATGCTGGGCTACGTCGACAGCTTCCAGATTTCCGACGAACTGGGACATCGCTACGCCGACCGGCGACCAGAATTCGAAACCAACGATGGCTGGGGATTTTACAGCCCTCAGGCCGAAGCCCGCATGCACAGCATCATGGGCCTGCAAACATGGAACGGCGTGCGAGCACTTGACTTCCTTGCCAGTCTGCCCGACGTCGATCCTGACCGAATGGCCATCACCGGCGGCAGCGGCGGCGGCACGCAAACAATCCTGCTGGGTGCCATCGACGATCGCCACATCGCCGGTTTCCCCAACGGCATGGTGTCCACCAGCATGCAGGGAGGCTGCACGTGCGAAAACTGCAGCCTGCTTAGAATCGGAACCGGCAATGTCGAATTGGCGGCCCTGTTTGCTCCGCGCCCTCAAGCGATGACCGCCGCAAATGACTGGACAAAAGATATGATGACCAAAGGCTATCCAGAACTGCAACAGCTGTATTCGATGCTGGATGCGCCAGACAATGTGTATTGCGAACCCATGCTGCACTTCCCGCACAACTACAACGCCGTCACACGCAGCATCATGTATTCGTGGATGAACAAACACCTGAAACTGGGCCAGCCTGAACCTGTTAAAGAACTCGACTGGAAACCGCTCAGCAAAGAAGAATACAGCGTCTGGAACGACGAACATCCGTGTCCCGATGGTGGCCCCTCTTACGAACGACAGCTGCTGCAACAACTTGACGAACGTGATCGAGCAGCGTTGTTCAACCACCAGCCACAAACCAGCAACGAAACCCAGAACTACGTCAGCACAGTCAGAGCGGCGTGGCAAACACTGATCGGCAGACAGCTTCCCAAAGCGGAAGACGTGCAACGCGCAAAAGGCTGGAAGGAAGTGCAAGCCGGCTACATCGAATTCGGGGACACTCTTACTCTGACAACTCACGCAGAACAACTTCCCATTATTTCCGTGTACCCCAAATCTGTCGAATGGAATCAGAAAGTCGTGCTGTGGATCGACGGCAATGGCAAAACGGGAATGTTCCCCAACGGCACAGCTCACCCCGAACTGCTGCGATTGATCAACGCCGGATACGCCGTTGTCGCAGCCGACTTGTTTGGGCAGGGAGAATTCACGACCAATGGTGAATCGCTGACAGAAAACATCACCGTTAAAAACCCGCGCCAATTTGCGGGCTACACCTATTGCTACAACGAAACAGTGTTTGCTCGCCGAGTACACGACATCCTCACCGTTGCAGCCTGGGTTGGTGGAGACGAACATAGCCCGAAGGCGGTTCACGCCATCGGAGTAAACGGTGGAGGCCCTCTGCTGGCGGCAGCACGAACGATCGCAGGATCGGCGATCAACGCCGCAGCAATCGACACGGCCAACTTTCGCTTTACAAATCTGTCCGACTGGAAACACGCGGACTTCCTTCCTGGGGCCGTTAAATATGGAGACCTGCCAACTGTACTGGCTTTGTCAGCCCCCAACAAATTGTGGATCGGAAACGAAGATCAACTGCCGCCGATTGTTGCGCAGATCTATAATAACTCCGGGCAACCCAAAGCTGTCACCAGCAGCTCAAACAGCCTGAACCTGACAACAGAAGCCGTCGACTACATTCTTCAGCAATAGCAGAAACTAGTTGGCGCACTTTTCAGCAATCAGGGATTCCACACGCTGTCGCAAACACAACACAAACACCGCGACAGTGGATGGAACCTTCAACCTTACCTAACAAGGTCTTCGCCCTTGCCCCAGCGGCGTGGCCTGCGAGAGAACGTGGAAAGCTGCAATCGCCTAACCGCTCCGTTGTCGCTACTTAAACCATGCTCGCATCTTTTTGACTAAGACTCTAACGAGGCTGTGCCTCAGACCATTTGAGCTGACGCTCAGAAACGCGACTACGTCGCTCAGAAAAATTGACTCAACGTGAACATGGTCGCCGCTTTAAGAAGTCTAACGCACTGGCGGATTGGCCCGCCTATGCAGCAGTCCAGAATCCGGCCATCGTCAATAAACAGCTGCCACCGTTGGCACATCCCGCATTAACCAGTTGGCGAATCGGAAGTCTGCCACGGACGTATAGAAACTTCATCAGTGAATACGTTTACCGGCTTGTCACGCGCCGAAACATGACACGTTGTACAAACCTCGGAATTCAACATCGAAGAATGCAGCCTGCGGAACTCAGCCTTCGCGTCCGATAGACCTTGATGGCACGCCAAACATCGATCGTAACTGTTACCCGAATTTGCCCCAGTCCCCAACGCACAAAACATCGCGACTGCGGGAGCTGGGAAATGTTCTCGCAGCACAACTTCCGGAATATCATTGACATTGATTACCGGATTTTGACCAGAGCCTGCTTCACCGAAGCCCCCCCCTGCCCTACTCGGCTTATCTTCTGCTGATATAGAGGCTGAACCATTTTCCATTGCCGCGACATGATCAACGGTCCCCACAGGCACCGACAATCGCCCCACAACGACTCCCAGCAAAAGACAAACCGCAGCAACTAAGGAGACCAACTTCCACGCCTTCCCAAACGACCGTCGATTCCATCCCGCAGTGGGAACACCCACCAAATCTTCAACGCGAACTTCCTTGAAGCAAGCCGCAACTTTGCTATCCAAAGCTTTCGATGGCTCACGCAACGATAGCTGCTTCAGTGCCAGTTCAATATTTGAAGGTGCAATATCAGATTCCGACGTATTTAGGTTTGTCATAGCTGACCTCGAAGTTTTTCTTCCAGTTTCGACAATGCCCGGCGATAGCGAGTACCGACAGTCTTGCCAGGTTGCCCAAGAACGGTACCGATTTCGTCGAACGTCAATTCGCCGTAAATCTTCATGACAATCACTTCTCGATCGCCATCATCAAGCCCATCAATCGCGACACGCAGTAACTGATCTCGCTCCCTGACCAACAGCCCATCAACGGGCGTTGTCAGAGACTCTTTGTTGTGAGCCGCCTCATTAAAAATCGACTCGCGAACCTTTGTAGCTCGACGATTTGACCGCACGACATCCGTAGCTGCGTTGCGGACTGCCGCAAACACATAACTCACAACACTGCCATTGGGACTGGCTTCGGACCGACAAAGACACTCAAATGCCGTCTGAACGGCGTCCTCTGCCAGTTGGGCGCAACCGGTGATTGACAACGCCAGAGAAAACAATCCCTGCCGATACAATCGATAAGTTTCTGCCAATTGGTTCCGCAAAAAATCAGCCCCACTTGCAACGACCTGACGTCTTCAGCAATCACACGGTTGCCAGAGTCAGAATCCTTCAAAAAGCTGACCAAATTCTTCGAAAACCGCAAATTCAACGCTCACAAACGCCGAACCACCCCAATATTGGACATGTCCTGGATTAACACGCCCAGACAACCGGACATCAGCTTGACACTCAGGAAATCCGGTGGTAGCTTTCGCATGCAGAGACCAATGTCTCTAAAAAACACGGGGGATTAGCTCAGTTGGGAGAGCGTCTGGCTGGCAGCCAGAAGGTCATGGGTTCAAGTCCCTTATCCTCCACT
>CALFSX010000237.1 GCA_937916515.1 uncultured Planctomycetaceae bacterium
CAGGTTCTCAGACGGCACCGACTGAATCATCGTTAGGGCCCCTTTGGCGTCGCCGGTGCCAAACAACCGCGTAGCCTCCGCACATGCCTCCTCACGCTGTTTCTGCTGTTTCGCTTTACGTTCCCGCAACTGACCCTGAAGCTTCTGGAGATCAGCACGGTCGCCACGCAACTCCACAGCCCGCTCAACCTGCTCCAGCAACCCTTGCAGATCACGTCGCTGCACGCGTTCTGAAATTGTCGTGATCAGATCCTCTGACTCTGCCCGGTCGCTTTCAAGTTGCTGCAGGTAGTCAGACATTTCAGATGTCCGCATTGCTTCCGGAGCTGACTCAATAGCGTGAATGGCGGACGTGTAATCGAACACTTCCCTATGTGTTCTGGCTTCGTCGAAGTGAGCGGACGCCGATTCACGCTCGCGTTCCCAGTCCGCCTTCGTTGCTGTGATGAATCCCTCTGCCCACGGAACGTGCTTAGTGAGCCGCTTGTCTACTGAGGCCAGTGAGCGGGCAATCCGTAACGCGTCCTCAAATCGATATTCGCGACGGTGAGCTTCTGCCTGGTCCTTCTCATGATCCCGTTCATCTTCGCGACGGTGAGCTTCTGTCCGGTCGCTTTCAAGTTGTTGCAGGTAGTCAGACATCTCAGACGTCCGCATTGCTTCCGGAACTGACTCAACAGCGTGAATGGCGGATGGGTAATCGAACACTTCCCGATGCGTTCGGGCTTCCTCGAAGTGAGCGGCCGCCGACTCACGCTCGCGTTCCCACGCCGCCTCCGTTGCTGTGACAAATTCCTTTGCCCACTTAACGTGCTCTGCAATCCGTTCGTCTTCCACTGAGGCCAGTGAGCGGGCAATGCTGATCGCGTCCTCGAACCGATATTCGCGACGATGCTCTTCAGCCTGCTCACGCTGGACCGCAAAATCAGCGACGATGCCGGCGATCAAGTCTGGCTGCTTGCCACCACACTCGCCGCATACCTTGTCCCAGACAGGAATCTCAGCCTCGCATTTCAGGCAACTGACGCGAAGCGCCGCTGCACATTCGCGACAGAACTTCCGACTGGCTTCGTTCTTTGTATGACATTTCGGGCATTCACCAGCACTCAGATCAACGACCACCTCGGGTACAGGCTCGGCAACGGACTTCAAACAAGTTCGCAATGCGTCCCGGAACTCCGCTGCCGTCTGATAGCGGTCATCCTTCTCGTCTTCCAGTGCCTTGCCCAGCACATCCTGCAGCGACTGCGGCACGTTATTGAACCGGATGATCTTCGGGCTCTTGCCCGTCACCATCTGGTACAGCGTCGCGGCCAGGGCCCACAGGTCGCTGCGAGAATCTGTCAGCGCCACATCCTTTCGCTGTTCCGGTGGCATGAAGTCCAGCGTGCCCAGCACGGCACCGGCCATCGTCTGGCCGGTATCCGCCGTCTCGTCCTTCGCCAGACCGAAGTCCGTCAGCTTGGGAATGCCGGTCTTTGTCAGCAGCACGTTCGCCGGTTTAATGTCGCGATGGATGATGTTGGACTCGTGTGCCGTGCCCAGCCCGTCACACAACTGGCACGTCATTTCGATCGCTTCATCGATCGGAATGGCACCCTCACGGCACTTATCCAGCAGACTGTTGCCTTCCACATACTCCATGATCAGGAACGGACCGTCTGTCGCGCGACCGTAATCGTAGATCTGCACGATGTTGGGATGATTCAGAGCGGCGATCGACTGAGCCTCCGTCAGAAACCGACGCACCGCCGTCTGGCTTCTGGTCGCGTCTCCCAGCATCCGCTTGATGGCCACCTTGCGGTTCAACCGGGTGTCGGTGGCCAGCAGGACCTCCCCCATCCCGCCTTTGCCGAGCGTTTCCTGGACCTCGTACCGCGACAGGTCCACGATCTCCATGTCCAGATCAGCGTCGCCGGTGAGACCGCCAATGTCAGACAGCGAGGAATCCGTACCGCCGCCGAATGTCGACTGATCACCCAGACTGCGATCCGACGAATCGGCAGGCTGTGCACCGCCTTCGTACGTCTGCTGGTCGCCAAGGCTCTTGTCGCTGTCGGGCATTGTCATCGCTTTGCTGCAAAGTTATCGTCGCTCATTGTCATCGTCGCTCATTGTGGTCACTGCGCTGCAAAGTTGCTGACTCTACCGCTTTCTATGTGCTGAAAGCCTTCGCTAATGATTCAATTGGTGTTTTTCTTGGGTGAATGGGCAGTTTCTGGCACCTGAACCACTGGAAAGCCGTCCTCAAATTGTCTAGCACTGACCATTTTGACCAATAAAAACACTACCTTCACTGCACATAGAATCCGGTAGGGTCAGCAAAGTTGCGATGGGATAATTCCTTAAATCCTGATACAACCCGCCACATCAAATATTTGGCCATTTTGTCCTGTTATGGATCCGGACATATGACAGACGCGAGTCATGTTGTCACCATGGAGGGGAAGTCTCTTCATTAGATCCTATCTAATACTTCCCCTGGCATTCATTCCCAACACCTACAAGAAAAGCCACCACGCTTTTCTCTGGGGCCTTTTCCTCGGCCGCTATTCACAGTGAGAACGATCACAGTTACGGAGAGGACGAATACGGTCGGGGGCACTCCATTAAGGAGTAACCGAGGCTATCGTCAGCTGGAGTTACTGTCAAATGTTGTGTTCAGAGAAGTTGTTTCAGGCGACGATTTCGG
>CALFSX010000238.1 GCA_937916515.1 uncultured Planctomycetaceae bacterium
GCACAGGCGGGCAGCGGAGAGAAGATGAAGTGGACTCTGCACACTCACTTCGAAGGTGGGCAAACAAAGGGGACGCGACTCAATTTGGCTTTTTGAGCTGCGTCCCCTTTCGAACGCCCCGCCGTGCCTCTCACGAAGAACTTACGGTCCGCTGTCGCCTTCAAACTCTGCCTTTAATTCCAGGTAGTCCTTGTATCTCATCTCACGCCACTCTTCCTCCGTATAAGGGGACTCTTGCGTCTGTCGATCAGATCGGTATCTCTTGGCGGGTTCACTGGGATGTTGAGTGTCAATTATTTCGATCTCAATCTTGTCTCCGACGTCCAGGTTTGTCTCAGGCCAACGGAAATGCTCTGAGAAATCGCGGTTAGATGCGTTCGAAGTCCGCCGAGTGACACACTGATGTAATCCTCGGCGCCGCGGGGTCCGTTGTCACGACTGGCCGACACAATGGCAGAAAGCACGGACCAGTCCGGTTGGCTAGCAACCACTGGACAATTCCCGTTGACACTGACGCGGAAGGCGATCATCTCTTTACCGTATAACGCCGCCGTTCACCGGGCCGCGGCGAACGACGTTGATCTCACCAACCGGGCGGCCCGCGGCTCCGTGTGCAACGGATTGTTATTTTGCGTGTATCGGTCCTTGTGCTCTTGTTGCATACCAAAGAACAGGCGAATTTGAGACGAGCATTCGAGCGATTGTCACGTTGAACGGATAGGGAAACCGTCTTGGATGACCGAACAAAGCATAGCGATTTGCATCGTCGAGATGATCGAAGTCACAATTGCGAATTCCAAATTCAACCAACGCGTACCGCGTTTCATCGGCGAGAGTGTTGCGTATCTCCTGCAGGTGCGAACGCGATCGGCCGTTGAAGATGGATTCGGCAGGCGAAGATATGGAATCAATGGCAGGCTTACCTGTCAGGGTGTCGATACCTTCAGGAACGCCAAGGTCAAATGTCACGCTGAATGTACCGGTCGCCGGAAGTAGTTCGAACATCAGTTTCTTGTGTTTTGGAATGACCGAAGCTTGAGGGTGCCATTGCCGTAGGAACTCCTCCAGATCGGGAAAGATGCGTGCGTGTGAGTTGATCACGCAAGTAGCTGTAGAATCGAATGACGGAAAAGTGACCGCGATGCGTTCTTCGATGTCGAGCAGGATTTGATCGCGGGAGTTGGGATGCATGGTTTAGCAAAATAACAATATTGTACCTGGAGATTTTGCCGGGTATGACGCTATACCTGATTTTTATCCCCTCGTACTGGAACACTATCACCACTTAGTGCTGCATGCAAGCGGTGATGGAGATGGCGTGATAAAGCTAGTATTCCGTTTTTATCAGGGGATAATGCAATGAGCTAAACGAGTTTCAGAATGCTGTCTCCAGGTCTTCTTTCGAAAAAACGACAAAGAGTGGTTTCCGGCATCGGTGAGACGCGATTCCGTTTCTTGTCTTCAAATTCCGGCTTGGATGACACCTCAACGCCAGCGCGTGAATAGATAATTGAATTTCCTCAAGAACTGTTCAAAAAAAACGCATGACTGCATGGCCCCGTCGGCAAGTGGTGCTGTCGATTTGATCAGTTACAGGCAGTGAGCCCAAATGGCACTTGGTTTGTGTTTCAGCGGTTCCCGAAGTTCGAATTCTGCAAAAACATGGGCGGCAAATAGATTGGCGTACTGGAATTTTTTGCCACCATGTTTTTGTCGAAAATCAAATCGTGTGCCATTGGGTTAACGCCCTGCGCCGAGAGAAATTAACCAACGGATTCGCCGCGTAACTCGAGTGGTCTGAGCCAATAGCGCTACCAAACCGGGGCTAACGCCCTGCGACTGATGGACGATTGTAAACCTTGTTGTTACTCACAACTAATTTGATGGCACCAGAAAGCACATTGGCCGTTTGTGGGTAAAAACAAGAGCTGTCACATGCGGATTAATCTGGCTCGGGCTATGAGCGACTGATGACCTGGTACGTGATCAGAGCTGCAACATAGGCCATCGCTGTCATGTAGACCAGCTGGAAGATGGCCCATTTCCATGAACCGGTTTCGCGTTTGGTGACGGCTTGAGTTGGCAGACATTGCATGGCCAGCACAAAGAACACGAGCAGACTCATTCCAGTTGCGGTTGTGAACACCGGAGATCCGTCGGGGCGTTTTTGCCGGCGAAGTGTTTCAACCAGAGTCGCTTTGTCTTCTGCGGCGTCTTCACCGATTCCATAAACGATGGCCAAAGTCGACACAACCACTTCGCGAGCTGCGAAGGAAGTGATGACTCCGACATTAATCTTCCAGTCGAAACCTAACGGAGCAAACACGGGTTCCAGCAGTCGACCAACTCGCCCCGCACACGAATAAGCCAATGCTTCCTGAGCGACCATGCGGTCGGCTTCTGCCAAAACGGAATCCGGGTCACCGGCCAGCAAAGCCTCACTGCGTAGTGTGGCAACCTGTTCTGCAACATTCTGCGGCAAGGCAGATTCCGGCATTTTGGGGTAGGTGGCCAGAGCCCACAGAATCACCGAAATCAACAAAATAGCGGTTCCTGCCGTGCCCACAAAATTGACGGCTCGTTCGACAACAATTGCAAACGCTCCAGAAAAACTTGGGCGTCGGTAAGCTGGCAGTTCAATCACCAACGGAACCGTGTCGCCCTTCAGAATTGTCTTCTTCAGGCACCATGCCGAAAACAGAGCAGCGGCAATTCCCAAGACGTAAGCAGCCACAAAGACGGCAGCCGCTTTCACGGGAGAATCACTGAACAGCAATGCGGTAATCATGGAATACACGGGCAGACGAGCCGAACAGGTCAGCAACGGCAGCACCAGAATTGTCACCAATCGGTCGCGCCAGTTTTCGATCACTCTGGCAGCCATAATGCCGGGAATCGCACACGCGTGAGCAGAAAGCATGGGCACAAACGCCTTACCCGGCAGTCCGACAAATCTCATCAGGCGTTCCATCACAAACGCGGCTCGAGCCATGTATCCGGTGTCTTCCAGCAGCGAAATGAAGAAGAACAGAATGCAGATCTGCGGCAGAAACACCAGCACGCCGCCGATTCCACCAATCACTCCATCAACCAGCAGGCTGCGAAAATCATCAATTGGCAACGTGGCCACAAATACGGAAACCGCAGCGGCGATCAATCCGTTTTTTAAAGACCAGCGAATTTCCGCTGCCCAATAGCTCGCAAGAAACACCAGCATCGACAGCGAAGCGGTGCCGGCAAACCATAATGCGGGGTTGGGAACCGATTCCGGAATCAGCTGTCCAACAAATTCGCCCAGCTGAGTAAATCCGCCATCAACCAGATCCATAGGAATGCTGGCCAACGAAAATATCAGATAGAACACCGCCAGCATGACGGTTAGAAAAGCGATGACGCCAATCACTGGATGTGTGAGCAGGCGGTCAAGCTTCGCAACTTTACAACCGGTTTGCAGAGGTCGTTCAACAGTGCTGTTGCAGACCTTTTCTGCCCAATCGAATCTGGCAGAAAACGTGCAGCCACTGCAGCCCATCGTGCACGACGTGTGTTGTTCCAGCAGCAACGGCAATTTTTGTGTCAGCACAGAATCAATAGTGTTGCACAGTTCGTTCAGTCCGGAACTTTTTCTTGCACTCACCAACACCACCGGGCATTTTAATTCGGCGGCAAGTTTCTCCGGTTCGATCTTGATGTTCAGCGCTGCGGCGGCATCAATAAGATTGATGACAACAATTGTGGGAAGCTTCAGGTCCAGAATCTCACTGGCCAGCATCAGATTGCGTTCAAGTTGAGTCGCATCCAAGACCAGGACGACAGCGTCTGGCCTGGCTGTATCCGGAATTTCGCCCAGCAACACTTCTCTGGCAAGCTGTTCTTCCGGGCTGGCCGTGTTGAGGCTGTACATTCCGGGAAGGTCGACCAGATCTGCCGGGCCGCCCTTCAGCTGAATTGTGCCTTTACGCACATCAACCGTAATGCCGGGATAGTTGGCCGTTTTTGCTCGCAGCCCGGTCAGCCGATTGAACAGCGTGGTCTTGCCGGTGTTGGGGTTACCAACCAAAACGACGGTGGCCGTTTTCTTAAGCACATCAACCATGATTCGCGCCTTCCGCAGACTCGCCCGGTTTTGCCGAATTGTCCTGCGTGGCAGCTGTCGTTGCTGTGACTGGTTCAACGGTCACCAATGCGGCCGCCAGTCGAGAAACCCCGACCTGAGTTCCCAGAACGTTCAGCACCATCGGGTCGCCAGCTCGCAGAACTTCTATCTTTCGGCCCGCACAAATGCCTAGCCGCTTCAGCCGCAGCGCATCGTCTCCGTCGCCAGCTACATCTAAGCAGCGGTACAGCCCAGTGACAGTTATCTCGGAAAGCAGCAAGGGTGACATGGAAGGCATTAAATGGCGAAAGGTGTTCTAATGGCAGCTAGCGGCGCTATGAGAAGAAAGAAGTGTCGCGCAGGAGAGTGTCAACATTGTGCTGGCTGGCTTAAACAGCAGAAGATTGCTGTAGCACCTTGTGGGTGAGCTGGCTTGCGGGTATTGAGATCGAGTATCGATCTCGATGTGGAATGGTACAGCACGGAGGTGGCAAAACAACACCTGAAGCGTCTCGAAAAGTTGGATCGCAGCCACACACCGCCTTGAATCCCCATGTTTTAGCAGTGCTTTTCCTACAATTGGAAAGGTCGCGACTTTGCCGCAAACGTCGGCGGGGTGGCAAAGTTGCCAACTGCGTCTGGTTTCGGGGCAGACGGAATACCGTTGAATTTTTGTAGCTGAAAAGTGGGAAATTGAACTGTCTTGGGTTTCCGGCCAGCTGTGGCACGGATTTAACGGCAATATTCCGCAAAACACGCGTTTAGGCGAGCGGCAGATGGAAATCTACCCACGATCAAACCACCGTCATTCCCGCGCAGGCGGGAACCCAGTGCTGCTGGATTCCCGCCTGCGCGGGAATGACGTTCAGCTCTTTCATGCCGCTTGCCTTAACGTGGCAGACCCCGCCAAACGTCCGCCTGAGTTCCGCTGAACTCGCTCGTGCCGCTGGCAGGCTGTCGATTTAGTCTGGAACAAGGCCCAGTCGGATTAGCCGCAGGGCGTTAGCCCCGGTTTTTTTTGCATGCTAAACCGGGGCTAATGCCCTGCGGCTGATTAAATCGACAGTCTGCTGGCGTCGTTGCTGCTGAGCCCCGCCCCTCGAACTTTAGCCGAACTTCCCGCTGCACAGAATATTCAGCGAAGCTGGTCCGGTTGCACCAAATCAGCCGATAAACAGAACTGGGCGAACGGGCGCTTTTCTGTGCTCTCTGCCCACCTCGCCTGCAGGCTGTGTTTTGAGCGGAGTTATCGATGAATCTGGCTGAATACCGAGTTGAACTGGGACGCTTCGGAGGCCCCATGGACTTGTTGCTGTACCTGGTACGGCGACACGAACTTGATATCTGCACGATTTCTCTGGCCAAAATCACTCGCGATTTCCAGAACTATCTGGAAGTATTGCAGCTGCTGGACCTGGATCTGGTGGGCGACTTTATTGTGGTGGCCAGCACGCTGCTGGAAATCAAAAGTCGAGAAGTGCTTCCCAAGCAGGAAGAAGAAGTTGTTGAAAAAGAAGAGGTGGAAGAATCAGACGGTGATCTGATCGGCCAGCTGCTGCAATACAAACGCTATAAGAACGCCGCCAAGGTACTGGACCAAAGAGCGTCCGAATGGCTGGAACGATACCCGCGCCTTAACGACGACCGACCGGACTTAAAACACGACCAGGCCACGGACCGCATTCGAGAAGTTGAGTTGTGGGACCTTGTGTCTGCTCTGGCAAGAATTGTGCGGATGCCGGAAGTTGACAAGTCGACCAGTATCCGTATGGATGAAACTCCGATCGCTGAGTTTCAGGATCGAATTCGCAAACGCCTGCTGGTGGAAGGCAAAGTTGCTTTCAGTTCGTTCTTCGACGGAGAGAAACTGCAATCACGCATCGTCGGAATCTTTCAGGCGACATTGGAACTCATTCGCCACGAACAATACAGAGCCGAACAGCCTGTCATGTACGGCGAAATTTTCATCCTGCCACCTCTGCCCGATCAACCAGAACGCTGACAATCTGCGACTAAAAGGAAGTCCTGATACCGTAGCGGGAACCGTCAACGGTTTGTTGATTTCGCCAGGCCACGGGCGGATGAAATCAATAAGAAAGTGGCCGGGGTTGGGTACGTGCCACATGCTTGATCCATCCTCCTCGCCGCTGCTGCCGCCAAGTTTTCCGATCCCCTCAGCCACCGGCTAAAGCCGGGCTTCTCGTCATGGTTCTAACCCATGTCGGCAAGGGCTGAAGCCATGAGTGAAGTCCGGCTAAAGCCGGCTTGAGGCGTGGGATTCGGAACGGGTCCACCGGCTAAAGCCGGTGGCTGAATTGAAACCCACCCCCGGCCATCCATCAATTCACACCGTTTCCCGGACTTAAAATCGCCGCGTAGACACAGCACGCGAAACTGGCGCATGTCCCGGCAAAGTCACGATGCGGCAACCGGCACCTCAATATTGGCGTGCCCTTTGGTGATGAGTCGCCGGATCATCCAGACTTCAAACGTCAGCATCCCTAGAAACAGCCACATCAGCAGTCCCCATAGTTCACTGCGAGACTCGTTGCCGTACATGTTCTTCCGCAATCCATCAACGGAATCAAAGAATGCCATTCGCTTGTTCAGCCCGAGGTACGCCCGATCGTCTTTTGTGAGTTCCTGCGGGTCGTCTTCTGCATGATTGTAGTTCACAACAAACGAATCCAGCACGGGCGCTTTGTCGTCCGCAGACGCTGCCAATTGGTAAACACCAGGCAGCCGAGTTCCCGGTAGCCGAGCCGATACCGAATCTTCAGACATCACAACGCTTGCCGCTTCTGTGCGATCGAATGGCTCTTTGAAAGTGAACTCGTCGATTTTATCTCCAACATCAAGCAAAGGAAGTTCCGCCAATAACGGCGAACCAAAACTGACATTGCGAGTCACACTGGATGAAGCCATCTGAAACAATGCTTCGTGCAGAAACGGAACAAAGTCTGGCTGACCTGGCAAAGAGTTCCATCTGGCATTGATATTGGAAGTCATCAACAATACAGACCCTCGCCCACACGCCGCCTGCAACAGCAGTGGGTCACCTGTAATTAACTGAGCCACGGTTGCTGGCACCGCCGACGCGGATGCTTCAGGTGCCTTCTGTGCAGCTGCATTAGCAGGCCCATCAACAGGCGTCGGGGAACTCAAAATCGCAGCATCCGTCTCGGGATTTGACTGAATTTCCACCAGCCACCAGTCACTAAACGCGGCTTTCAGCAGGCTGGCCCCTTTGCGTTCTCGAAAACGAGTTAACCAGCTGGCTTCGATACTGTAGGGGGCAATTGTGGTCGGAATATCGGCATCCGGAGCCACCGTTCGAATTCGTTTCAATTTAACTGAGGGCAGCAGCCCCGTGCGTCCGTAAAGTTGTCCAAACGATTCAACGGACGTGCCGTCACCCAGTGTAATGAAGACTCCATTGCCAGCCGCCGCAAAACTTTTAATGGCTTCGGGCATGCCATTCGGCAATTGATAAACGTCTGCCAGAATTACAGCAGAGACGGATTCCAGATCCTTCGGCGTCAATTCACTGGCCTTCACGGTGGTCGCCTGAATCCACGGCGAAGTCGCTTGCGGAGGCGTTAAGGCTAACTGAGCAAAGAATGTGTTCCACCGGCGCTTACTGAAGCTGGTTGAACTTTCCACCAGCAGGACCGGAATCGTTGGAGTCACTCGAATTGCAGCATCACTGCGGTTGTCTGTGGTTACAGAGTCGTTTGGCAAATCCACTTTTACCGACACCACGTGAGTCCCCCTGGAATCGAACCGCATCGTTCGACTAAATACCGATTCCGCACCAGCTGGCACAGGCACCGTGGCGTCCATCCCGGCGACTCGCTGCCCATTTACCAGCACCTCCACCGGAATATTCACCAACGACGTTCCTGAATTGCGAATCGGCACTTGAATCGACACCGGATAGTCGACCGGTGTCAGGTCGCGTGAAACATCAATCTGTCCGACAGAAACGTTTGTTGCAATGGCGGAAAGTCCGTGACTGATATCCATCACCCACACAGATGGGCGCACCGCAGGAAACTTCAGGATTTCGTCAAACCTTAGCCAGGATGCATCGTTGGCCAAATCCCAGCCTGCTTTCTGGCGATCGGTCAACACAATGATTTCTCGCGAACCATTGCTGGACCGCCCCAGAATTCCCACAGCGTCTTCGCAGGCTTTCCGCAAATCAGCAGCTCCAGTGGCCGGCGGAATCGTTTCCAGCGCCTCCGCGACGATTTCAAGATTCTGCAGCGGCGATTCAACCACCTTAATTGGTAAATCGCGAGCATCAATGATCGAAACAGAATCACCGGGTCCCAGCGTGGTCAAAATCTCCTTCGCTCGACGAACGGCCTTTTCGTGCAGCGACGTCAGCCCGTCACTTCGAGCCATCGAATTGGAACCGTCAATCACCAGCACGACATCGCGACTGCCCGCAGAACTGTAGCCCATCAAAAAGCCGCTGTTAATCCACGGTCTTGCCAGAGCGAAACCAATCAACGCAATAATGCCGATGCGAACCAGCAGCAGCAGCAATTCTTCCAGCCGCATTTTCTGGCGAGTCTTGCGGCTCGGATTCAGAAACTGCATGGCTCCCCAGTTAACGACGTCGAATTTTCGACGGCTCAGCAAATGCGCAAGCACAGGCAAAAGAACGCCCGCAAGGCCCAGCAGCATCAAAGGGTTAAGAAAGAATTGCAGCATGTCGGGAGACTATTCCACGACATGCCGGAATGCCAGTCGTTGGCACCTGCATCCGCCGGTCAGCAACTAATTTGTCACATCCAACCCACGAATCTGGTCGCCCTTCAGCTGATTCGTACGACGATAGTACTCAAACCGATTGCCCGTGAACTGGCTATATCGACTTCCCTGCCCCGCGCGATGGTTGACCGTTACCTGACCGTTTCCGTCAGCTCGCATAATAAACTGCTGCTTGGAATGATCGTAAGTGATGACGTCGGCTCCGGCGGAAATTGATTGAGACCACAAGCCTGCGTTTTGTTTGGCGACCATCGCAAAAGAATCCGGCGTATCTTCCGGTTCGTCAATTCCACTAATCGTCAGGTGTTCGGCTCGCAAAATTCCAGCTCGTTCCGGCAACTGTTCAATCGGCACGTTGCGAATATCAATCTTCTCGTCAACGCGTCTTACGGGAGCAATCAACGCGACCACGTTCTGCGACAGGCTGGCTGTTTTGCTGTGCATGTTTCCGCTAAGTTCACCGATGAATTCTGTTTGAGTATAAACGAAAGAGGTTTCAGAAGTTTGAGCGGGAGAATTTGCTCGAGCAGCCGCGGGCGAAGCGCCTTGCAGCTTTCCGTCTTTATCGGGGCTGATCGATTCCAGTTTTCCAGGCCCGGTTGCGTGGAAGTCACCCGTTTGCAGGTTCAGCGTCAGATCCGCGAACGCAGCGTCGTAGCGAGCAACCAAGGCGCTATCGACGGACTGTTCTGCCTTTAGCGTCACCTTGCTGTGACATTCAATACGTTCGATCTGGCCTTTCTCGTCGGCGGCCGATCCGCCGCTTTCGGAAAACGTGGCAAACCCTCCGTCAGCTTCTTTCGGCCCCAGCGAAACGTCGTTTGCAAAATAGACAGTCAGCCCGGCACACAGCAACTCCACGTCCTGAGTCGCCCCGTCGCTCATCACCACACGGATGCTGCCAACAAACTTTGCCGACTGTTTCTGGAAGTCCATATACTCGCTCCAGTAGATGTCGATCGGCATCGGCGTTTCCAGCTTTTTGCCCTCAAACGTCCTGTCGGTAATAAATCGGATACGTCCACTGCCCTTAACCTGAGCACTTCGCCCCAGCTCTTTGAAGTCAATTCGAGTGCCTTCCAGGTTGCCCGTATCGCCGTCTCGAATGATGCGAGCCGGGTCGCCGAACAATTCGATTTCTCGTTGATTGCCATTACCACTGCTGGCATGCAGCTGATTTCCTTTGGCCGTAAAGCCTTCTGATTCCTTCGTGCCCTGACGAATCACTTCGACATCGCCTTCCAGCCAAAGGTCCTCAAATTCCATGGCGTTGTCTTCGCCAACTCGAATAACGGCGTCCAGCGTGTCGGAAACAAAAGCCAGAGATTCACCAATCTCCGCCTCTCCATCTTCACCCTTCGTTATTCCGAACGGGTTGTCTTTCGTTGATGCAGATACCGTTTTCACGGGCCCGTCCGAGTCCGACGCAGATGCCGCCATGGGCTCAAAACGCACGGTCAGTTTATCACGCAAAGTGCCGTCACCCTGCGGCGAACTTAGACTCACGTTGCCCACCGCCGTCAGCACTTCGGGACGCAGGTCTGAAAAATCGAATGAAGCTGGCGATCCCTTCGAGTCGCTGCCCGAAGCTGGAGCTGCCGCATCGTTCGGATCGGCGACTTTCTGAGTACTGCCAGCCAGTCGCATGGCAATCGATTCGCCGGTCAGGCGGAATTTTCGAGATTCTTCAGCGACGCTGGCGCTGCCTTCAAGTTTCAGCAGTCGAGATACGCCGTCCGCTGCCAGTTGCACAACCATCGAACGCGTCCACGTTGCATTTAACGCCAATGGTTCTTCTTTCTGAACCGTTGAATCAAACGCCATCGCGGGCTTCTTCGCTGCCAGACTTTCTACCGAACTTTTGATGGTGCCTTCACCGTTGCATTCGATTCTTTGCAGCGTGCCATCCGCTGCATGGCGAATCTGCACGTGAGGCACTTCCAGACTGGTCTCGCCACGACGCACGGTCACCTTTTGCGAAATCCCAGATGTTCCCGTGTTGCGAATATCAAAGCGACGTTCGTCCAGAAAATATTGCAACTGATTGGCATACAGTCGCAGATCATTTGCTTCCGAAAGAACGACAACCTTGCGACCCCACGCCATCACGTGTTCCAGTTGCATCGTGCCTTCAATGGGCGTTCCGTCTTCCGCCGAAATTTCGTTGCGAAACTGCAACTTCAGTTCCGGACACACCAAATGATCTTCCGCCACACCACCGGGATTGGGATGGCGAACCCACACTTCGTCTTTGGCCTTTAAGCTGTCTGTCGGGCCAGCTCGCCGCAGGCCTGAAAACGTGGCAGTCTTCATGGCAACATCAAACGAAAAGCCGCCCGGTGCCTGTATCTTCAGGTTCAGCGGATCTTCGCCCTTGCGACTTTCCGGCATGGATACGTTGCACACAACCTGCCCCAGAAGCTTAAACGTGCTGACGTCCGAAACGTCAGTCAGCCCGGCTTCTGAGCCGTTGCTGCCCTGCAGATGAATTTCCACACCTTTGGTGGCATAGCCGCTGTGGCCTTCCCACACAAAGTCGACCCGATTGTTGCTCCACAACATCATCGAATCCTCAGACAGGTTGAATAGCTCCCCCGTGATTCTCAACCCGCGAGGCCCGTCGATTCGTACTCGACCATAGATGGTTCCGCTGGTGATGCGGCCAAACGAAGAGTCGCTGTTCAGGAACTTTTTGGTGGAATTCAATTGAGCCGAATCGGCGACAATCGTCACCGGCACTTCGTCTTTGTCAGCTGGATTAGAACGCCACATCATCGCCAATGGCTTGGCCACCACAGACCTGCCATCGCTGATCAGGTCCAGTTGATTGCACAACAAATACTGGCCGTTGTCGCGAAAGTGATTTGCCGCATTGGCCACCCACGGAAAACCGGGAAACCAGCGAGCCGCCTCCTGACGATATTCAGGCAGCACATCCGGCCCGCGTTGAGTAAAATCGTGTTGCTTGCGTTCCACATCCAGAAATGGCGAAGTGACCGCCCGAACCACCAGATACAACGCAATCAGCGCTACACCGACAGCGATGCTGCGGAAGAATCGGCGGTAAGGACTGTAGATGCTCATAAATTACGTCTCCGGCCTGCTTCGCCGCGAAGTGATTTCTCAGGCAGATTTGGAAACAGGAAACGTTGAGCGATTTTGATTGGCTTCCGGATTTTCAACCATGGAAGCAAAGTCGATGACGTCAGTAATATCGATCAATCCCAGTGGTCGACGGTCTTGATCCACCACTGGAAGTTCGCTGATTTTGCGATCGGACATTAACTGCATGGCTTCCGGAAGTAACGCGTCCGGGTGAATGGTGGTTGGGTTCACGGTCATCACGTCGGCAATGGGGCCATCCACAAGATGCTCGCGACGTTGTTCAAACAGGCGAGCCAGGTCGCTGTCGGTAAAGATTCCGGCAATGGCACCGCTGGGCTTGATAAGCACGACGGCTCCCGTGCGGCGTCCCGGACGGCTAAGTTCAATCATCACTTCTCGAACAGTCGACGTTGCGCAGGCGACTCGAAATTCCGCTCCCTGCCGCATCACTTCATGAACAGGCTGCAGCTTGCGGCCGAGACTGCCGGCTGGATGAAAACCTGCGAAATCTGTTTCCGTAAATCCACGATGACGACTCAGCACCAGCGACAATGCGTCGCCCATCGCCACCATCGCCGTTGTGCTGACGCTGGGAGCCAACTGAAGTTCGCCCGCTTCTTTGTGACGCCCGATCGGTAAGACAATGTTCGCAGCTTTGGCCAGCGGGTTTTCTCGATCACGAGTAATCGCAATCACCGGCACCTGCAAACGCTTCAACGGTGGTAACAACCGCAACACTTCTTCGGTGCTGCCGCTGTTGGAAAGAGCCAGCACAATGTCCTGCGGGCCAACACATCCCAAATCGCCGTGCAGAGCTTCCGTCGGATGCAGAAAATACGCTCGAGTTCCCGTGCTGGCCATGGTGGCGACAATTTTCTGACCGATCAGTCCCGCCTTGCCGACGCCCGTTACAATCACCGTTCCTGTGGATTCGTGAATCAGATCAACTGCGTCGCAAAACGATGTGTCGATGTCGTACAGCAAGGAAAGCAGAGCATTCGCTTCGTGCTGAATCACGGCGCGAGCTTCTCTAAGCTGCGTCAGCCGGTGGTGCGGAATGACCTGGTCATCCCCGGGCTTGGGCGATTGCATGATTTCTTCCCTGAATTTCGCCAAATCACATCACTGCATCGTGCAGTCGATCATTCCGAATTCTACCACTTCTCAGGTTTCTCGGTCAACGTCGCTCGCGTCTGGCAAACAGGAGGAAATGGGCGATTTCGGCGGCTGTTACCCCGAAGCGGCAGTTGCCCCGCAGCAGCAATGTGGTGTCAGCCGCAGTTGATCCCCTCAAACGTGTCAGCCAGCTTGGCCGCCAATTCCGCACAGATTTCGCGATCACACTCTCGATTGGTCGGAAACGTCAGCAAGAATGCGTCGGGAGCATCATCAAACAGTAGTCCATTGGCAAGTAATTCGTCTTCAAACTGCTGTTCATGATCGGACGTGGAAAGCACAGACAAAGAGACAACTGCATTGGACACGGTGAAATCCCAATGGCGTCCTTTGCGAGCCTCAGACACGTCCGGCGCAATGGCCCGCAACAACTGAGTTACGCGTCCAGAATCCGACGCAGTAAACGCTGACCGAAGAAGGACTTTAGTTGTGAGGCCGCTCATAGAAAATTCTCAGATCATGTGGCGAAAGGTTTCTGCAACACCGCTCCCCAACGAAGCAGTTGATTGGGAATGTCCACGAATTATACCTGTGCCCGCCCCCGTTGCAAAACAGGCATGCGAAGACGAACACTTTTCCGCAGTCAACATGAAGTGACTTCCTGCGCACCGGACTCGAATCGGTAAGTTGAACTGGTCACCGGCAGGTTCAATGAAGGGGCACTATCTCAGCTACCACATCAGCCGCAGGGCGTTAGCCCCGGTTGTTTCGCCCGATTGGAAAAACCGGGGCTAACGCCAGGCGGCTCATTCAGACATGGCGTTGTCCAGTTAAAGCCTTGCTCAAAACAATGCGAACACGAAGCGTGCATTGTTGTTCGTGGCAACAACGGATCGTCTCAACGGCTGCCCCCCCATGTCTTGCCGCACGCCACGTCACCGAGTCAAGGGCGCCGTCCTTGTCGAAAAACATTTGCAGATATCCAGAACGTCGGTAGACCGATCAGCAAGAAAACCACGGCAAGCAAAAGATCGATCTCGGCGTAGATCTGCGGCGCATAGTTTGGGAAAGACGCTCGATCAATCAGGCTGGGATAGCGGATGTACAGATAGGCCATATGGCAGATTGAAACGGCACAGCCAACGAGGAACAGTGAGCCAACGCACAGACCGATTATCGGACCTCGTTCCACTGACTTTGGTTTGTTGTTCGTGCTATCTGTAGATTTTGGCGCTAAGTAGGGGTTAGACAATCGTCGATTCCTCACCGGTAGACAGACAGGCGGTTTTACCAAACAGTACGATAGCAAACAACTTCATCGGGCGGATAGTTGATTGAGGAAGGGCCCAGAACTTCACCGTTGAGTGCAAAATCACCAGCAGCTGCCTCATGCCATATCCCCCACGACCTCGCGTCGTGGGCTTGCCGGGCCTTTGCACCAGTCGATCTGTGCTGGCGGCAATGCAAGTCCAACATTGCCACACTTAGTGCCATCCGCTGTTCCATAAGCATTCCCTATGCGGGTTTCCCCATCCGAGCATACAGGCCACATCGAACAAACGCCCTGCCAAGCACACTGCCTGCAGCCGCTACCACTCCGCGTCCCCCTTGAACACAGATTTGATGTCCGGCTCGTACCTCGCGGACTTCAAATCCTAAACTGTTGCCCGCCCGCGATGCCTCGTCAAATGTGATATTGTCGATCTTGGTACCCGGCGGAAGGACGGCAACACGTGCCATCCAATCGTACATCTCATGGCCGCTTACGTCATGGTCTGCGCACACAGGTAAACGAAGGGACTTGCGCCCCTCGGGATCAGGGAAGATTTTTCGCAGACATTGAGACGACCTTGCCGTTAACAAACACGACGGTCACCATGGAATCGGTGCTGTTTTCCCACGTGTAAAGATCGCCATCAACTTTGGCGTTGGGCTGGTCTGCTTTAATGCCCGGATTCCCCATAATGTCTTCCACTTGAGCAAGAGTCTGGCCGATTTGCACGGCTTCAAATTTCGACTGGGAAACGGTTCCATTAAACTGAGTGTACATCGCCCAACCGATGCCGATGAAGAATCCAAGAATAGAAATCAGCCCCAGAATCTCCAGCCACCACGACCGGCTGTCAGGAACGGCCTGTCGTGCATCAACACTGTTCGCTTGTGAATTCATGTCAGGAAGTCGTTTTAAAAAATCGTCTGGTCAAGTTGTTGCTTGTAAACCGCCGCAACGTTCAGAATAACTCCGCCCCCCAAATGAGTAAGCAGTTTCTTGTATGGGGGGCCAAGGTCGGACTGAGCTTGCGAAGGAAACCCTGGGGCTTTGCTCGCACCTCGCTCCAACCCCGGCGACACATCGCGCTCACATTTCAACAGGCATTTATTTAGAAGCACAGCCAGTCTGTGGAAAGTGGATTGCGTCCAGACACCAACGACACTTTATAGAACAGATTCAGCCTGCACAAACAACAGTTGAGTTCGATAGCTGCCATTCGGAATCAGGACACCAAACGACTCATCCCTGTCATCGCAACTAAGCCAGATTGCGCCCGCAAGCATTAAGCATTTTGGGAAGACAATCGCAAGACAGCCGCGCCAGCCCGGGCTTGAAAGAGTCCGAAGTTGAGAAGCTTCACAACCGGGGATTATGTCCTGCCTCGCCCCAAAACATCATCGATCCTCAGGTTGCGGAGCATCGAAGGACGCCCCGCTGTCTTCGCGTCTAAAGTCACGGACTGAAGCATCTCTGGGGGAAAATTCGCCTGATGAATCTGGTTCATAGGTGCGCCCCCTGTTGAGTCGATCAACATCATCACGTTCCAACAGCAGCGGTTCCGGAACAACATACGGCGGAAAGTGAGGCGGTTGCACCAAATCCGGGGGCACAAGGTCACAGGATTCCGGCGGCAGCTGCTGGCCAAACTCAGCTGTTCGCACACCCTTCACATTGATATTGACGGTCAACTTTTCTGACGCAATTCCTGTTCCGGCATGGACCACCCTGACGTTGGTGAGTTCCAGTTTCCCGTTGCTTAGTTTTCCAGAATCGCAGTCCATCAGCAGACCATCCAACCGCAGCTGAAGACGGCCTGAGCATTCAAAACTGTAGCCGACCGCGTCGGGCTGCTTTGACACACTCAGCGCCAGGTCGTCGCAGAACAGAGTCGCTGTTCCGGCAGAAGAAGTGGCGACCATTTGCTCTTTGTAAATGAGTTCGCGAATGGGAACACGCACAATACTGCCACCCTGATTCACGTGGGAAAACGAATCTTTGTAGGCGGGCACTCTAACCTTGCGAGTTGACCTCAGAGGCGCACCGTCTTCGGTTGTCATCAGAGTAACAATCAACAGTGGCTTCCATTCAGCGTTTTCAACTTCCGCGTCGTTGGGCGCCACATGGTCGGATGCAACTTCTTCAGTCGGCACGGCAGCAACTGGATCTATCACTCCTTCTGCAGCCTGCGCCGGAGCAACCGCTTCATCAGCAATGGCCCTGGCTGAAGCAAATGCGATCAGGAAGGTACATCCA
>CALFSX010000239.1 GCA_937916515.1 uncultured Planctomycetaceae bacterium
TGTGTGTGTGTGTGTGTGTGTGTGTGTGTGTGTGTGTGTTGCCGCCACGCAGCAAATGTGAATTTTAAGATTGGCGACGGGTAAAATGTGGTGCTATGACGCGCCAGCATCAGCCAGCAACATCAAAGAAAGCTGCTGGCTGTAAGGCTGAACCTGGCTGTCGGACACATCGTTAGAATGAATAGTAGAAGCCCGCTCGAGGGCCACCCACATAAATTCCACCGTAGCCGAAGTTGTTGCTGTAGCGGTGATTGTTGCCATAGCCATATCTGTTGTAGACCGGTGGCGAATAGCGTCCTCGGCGGAAACTGGAGTATCGAGTTGGACGACTTTGGTACCGGTTAACAGTTCGAGACGCCCTGCTGTAGGCTCGATGGTAGGTGCGAGCAGACCGGTTGAAGGTCGATCGATGAGACGCCTCCACGGTTTGGCTGGAGCCAGACAGAAGCATGGCTGAAACGACAAGGGCTGAAAGTAGAATGTGACGCATAGTGTTCTCCATTGGTTAAGGGATAAAATTCCGCCGGCGTGGCGGCTGAACTGACTTGTAATGAGATCTGGTCTTCACAACGCGGGGCAACTTGCTATTCAAAGGCATACCCAGCGTCCGCAGCGCAGACTATTTCTTCGCATACAGATCCCGCATGTCCCGAATGCGATCGTGTCCACTCTTAACGATCGTCAACTGCTGATGCAGCACGTCGCCAACCGCACTGGCCGGGTTGTCGGAAAGAGCGTGCTCGTAGGCAGCCTTGATGCTGTCTTCTCCGCGTTCGGCTTCGATAAGAATGACGTATGGGTCGCCGCCGTTAAGTTTGCTTCTGACGTCCATCCATAATTGGTGCACTCGACCAGCCAGCGATTGGCTCACGATTGCTCGCTCTTTGTTCCATTCAACATAAACCTGAAGCTCCAAAGCGAAACTGGCTCGTTCTGCCAGAACATCGCGGAACAGATTCTCAACCCGATCATCGTTGACTCCCTCTGCGGCATCTTTGAGTCCATTGATTGAATCGATATTTATCTGAATCAGATCCTGCAGGTTCTGAATTGACTTTTCACTGAGGTTGGCTTTTGTTTCGACTGTCATGGTGTGTGTTCCTTTTCACGTGGTCAACTATTTCCAACGACAACGTGTTTGCCGTTAATGAGTAGTAATGCAATGGGCATGCCAATCACGGCAATGAAATGGGACTACACGCTTGGGGATGGCTGTTTGTCGCTAAACCAAGGCATTCTTCATCGCTGCATTCCGTAGACAATTGCTGCAGAGAATTCAGGCGGTGGCTGAACGGTCGCGACGACTGACTGGCGATCAGTCAACACTTCGTGGTGAAAAGAATAAGCCGAAATCCGTCAACAGCCGCTGAGCATTCCCAAGCCGATCTTTTGTGCCAGACGCTAACCAACACTGTGTATATGGGCCATCCACTTCGTTAATCCAGAGGCTCTTTCGAAGAGCGAACTTGGCCGCAAACGAATGAACGCTGGTTGTGAGATTCACAACCAGCGTTCATTCTGTTTCGTTTTGCAGTTTAGACCGGTTCGCTACCTGACGTTCTTTGCGGTGGAGATCATCGCGCTGGTTCCGATCACAGCAACGGCCACCCAGGCTGTGATGCCGACAGCCTGCTCTGCCGTGTAGGAAGTAAACGCCGCCGCAAAAGCCACGGCAACCACGGTTCCTCCGCTTGACGCAAGAGGCCTCCAGCGAGCAGGCCGTGAGGGTGTAGTGTTGGCTTCTGACTTTTGTCTGTCTTGCACTACGTTTTCAGTGGGCATTGCTCAGACCTTCCCCGTTTATGGATCATTGCCTGATTATGGCAACCAGGCAATTCGATGTTTCTACAGGCCAATACTGGAATGGGCCTGCAATTGTTCCAACACCGAAGTATAGCAGCCAGGCAACCATGGCGAAGAGAAGCTGCCAGACTTCAACGGAAGGCTCTACTCTGCGGCGACCCGCACTTTGTTAAGCAGGGTTGTGGCAGTGTCCACAGCTTTCCGCGCCTCGGCAACTTCCTTTTCTGCGGATGAGACGTTGGCAGAGGCGTCTTTAGCAGCCTGCTCATGTTCTTTCCGGTTTTCATCTGTTGCACCTTTCAAAAGGACCTCTGCCGCAGCAACTTCCGCTTTGGCCTCAGTCAACGCCTTCTCCTTGCGTGTGACGTTTTGCTTTGCAGATTCGACAGCTGCCTGAGCGTCCTTCAGTGCGGCCAGCTTTGTTTCTTCCAGCTTCATTCTGGCGTCGGCAACAAGCTGATCCGCTTCACGTTTGGCTTCAGCAACTTCTTTTTCAGAGGCCTTGTTCGCGTCGTTGATCGCCTTCTGTCCTTCAACCTTTGCTTCGCTAAGATCTTTCTGTTCACCTTCTACTGCCGAAGAATCTGCATTCGGCGTTTGAGCTTCGGCGACGTCATTCACTGATGCGTCAATCTCTTCCAGGACGACCTTTCGTGTTTCGTGGAAGTGTCCGTCTGCTTCGTGACGAGCTTCTACGACCATCTGCTCGGCTTCCGCCTGAGCGACTTCAACTTCGGAACGTGCTTCCTTTATATCTTCGATTCCAGTGCTGCAGCCCGCAAACGCAGCAGCGACAAGGGCGGTTGGCAAGAATAGATAGTTCTTCATTACTTCGTCTCCTGATTTTTCTTTTTGGAACTGGTGTCGCTGATTAGTCCTTAGTCCGGCGAATCTGCAGCGGCTGTGACGTTGGGCATCAGATCGTATTTGCAATATCTATAGTGGCGCTCGGCGACCGGTAATCATTGACACAATCGCGAGCACAAGGAATACAAAGAAGAAGATCTTAGCCGCACCGTAGGCCATACCGCCCACAAGTCCAAAACCAAGCAGACCAGCAACAAGAGCAACGACAAAGAATCCGACGGCATAACGCAACATGACTTAACTTTCTGTTTCAAGATCTATCAGCAGGTCTGACCACAACAGTGACTGACCATTTGACTTTCAGATAAGCTCATAAGCACAGCCTGTGCCAATCCTGTTTTTTAGCGATACATAGTGCTAATGGCAGAATTTTCTGCCAATCTCACGAAGTCCCTCGGCGTGAACGAGCGGGCGGCAGTCACTGTGATCGATCAACGTTCGCTCACCCGGGGCTTGTTGGGCAGTCAGTTCTCGGGTTGCGAGTTTCAGGCAGAACGCGATTTAGCATTTGCGTAGCAAGTGGCATCGATGTTGCAAATATGAAGTGTGATTCGCAGTGCCGCTGATGGGCGTCTGCGCTTGTCTAAATCCAAAGTCACTTCACGAAGCCGATTATGAAAGCCACCTTAGTCACGTTGTGGGCAACTGTTCGCGAAAGCTATTGGTTCGTTCCGTCGATTATGGCCTTTGCTGCAATCGTATTGTCTCTAGCCGCCACGTCGCTGGATGCTGCCATCGGCTCGAAGTGGATTGACGACATCGGCTGGTTGTACGCGAATAGGCCAGCGGGAGCTCGGGCTGTGCTTTCCACGGTCGCCGGTTCGATGATCACAGTGGCGGGCGTTACGTTTTCAATGACGATCCTTTCGATATCGCACACAACAGGTCTTGTCGGGCCACGATTGTTGAACAATCTGATGCGAGACAAAGGTAATCAGATTACGTTGGGAGTTTTTATCTCCACATTTCTGTATTGCCTAATGGTGTTGCGAACCGTTCGCAGTGCCGAAACATCTCCTCAGACTGCGGGCAGCAACGTGCAGTCGGTGGACGCATTTGTGCCTCACTTTGCAATTCTGGTTGGGCTGATGGCGGCCATCAGCAGCGTGGGAGTCCTGATATATTTTATTCACCATGTCGCCGAAAGCATTCACGTGTCCAACATCGTGGCGGGTGTTGGCCGAGAGCTGGAATCTCGCATCGAAGAGCAGTTCCCCAGTCTGGTTGGATCACCCAATGAAGATGAAGACAAACGCAGAAATTCTGCGAGTATGCCGGAAGGCTTCTTTGACGATGCCGTGCAGTTGACGTCTGTCTGTAGTGGGTACATCGAATACGTCGACGCGTCAGGCCTGCTGAATATCGCGGCTGAGCATGATTTCGTCGTCCGTCTTCGCCATAGAGCGGGAGACTTTGTCACGCCAAACAGCGTGCTGTTGCTGGCGTCGCCTTCTGACGCTGTTACAGACGAGATCAGCACAAGTATGCAATCCTGTTTTGTGCGAGGCAGTCAAAGAACGGCCGTGCAGGATCTGCGATTTGTAATCAACCAATTGGTGGAAGTTGCCGCTCGGGCTTTGTCGCCGGGCGTCAACGATCCGTTTACAGCGATGAACTGTATGGACTGGCTGAGAGCCGGTTTGGAAAAACTGGCCAGCCGCAAACTGCCTGACGCTCACAGATACGACGACAAACAGCAACTGCGTTTAGTGGCCGAACCGGACAGTCTTGAGGCGTTTGCATCGCTGGTGTTTGACCAGTTGACTCCGTACTTCGCGAGCGACAGCAACGGAGCCATTCACATGATGGAAACACTGTCTCAACTGGTGCTGAAAACGGAATCGATCTCTCGCCAAAGAGTTCTGGTGCGACACGGCGAGCGGCTGCGAAAAGAGTACAACCGCATCAACAAAGACTTGCAGGGTTGTGGAGTTCTAACGAATCGCTACCGAGCGATGGTGCAACTGCATCGTAGCCCGGCATACCGGTTGTCCGTCGTTCGCACAGGAGATTGGGTCGGCAGCCGCGGATAACTACGAAGCATGGCCAGAAGAAGCCGTGCTGCAATGATGCAACAGTATCTGTCCTGCCATCCACGGGGCGATTGAGTTCTTTTCAGGCGATGACGGGCGCGCCGCTCAGTTTGTGGCGTGCGATACGCAGGACGAGAACATTTATTGGTGCGAACTGACTTCCGCTGTTTGAGAGTTATGCTGGCGAACGACTTCAGCGGAAACAGAATTCGACAGTGGTGCTGTTAAGACCTGCGCACACTGCATTTGCACATAAGACATGTTGGCTTTTCGCTGCCGGGCTGTGAGTCATTCTTCAGGAACGACTCCACCTGTCGAAGCG
>CALFSX010000240.1 GCA_937916515.1 uncultured Planctomycetaceae bacterium
CGTCGATGACCGCACCGGCATCACGTTTGGTCATTTCGTAGAGTCCAACCGGACGTCCAAGGATTGTTGCCACTTCCGATTCAAGCTGGGTGGTTGTGAACTGCTGACGACGACCAATCTCCAGCAGATAGTTGATCTGCTTTGTAGATGCCGAATCTGTTCGCTGACCATTTCCGTTACCGTTGCCGTTTCGAGCTGGTGAGGGCTTTCGGTCATACGTCATCCGACGAGGCTTTCGCGGCTCTTCATCACGACTGGCGATAGCGGTATCACTTTGATGACGATCCATCTGATCCCGCAGTGTTTCTTCCGCCAGATCATAGTATTCCTGGATCTTTTCGATTACACGTTCGGGCTGGTCAAGAGGGACACAGACTTCGCCTTCAATGTTGACGCTAAATCCTGTGCTGTTGAAATCATGTGAAAGTTTTCGGCTCAGACCGACGTTCACTTTGAGCATGTAAAGTTCTCCTGTTGAAGATGAGTAGAAAGGAAAGCGACAATCACATCGCCATGTCAAGAGCTGCCGACTACGCGTCGGCCTTGATGCGTGCACCAGATCCGAACCATGCTGAGTTCAGTCTGTTTGCTCGTTGCGAAGATCCATCCGGACCACGGCTGGACCGGTGGTGGTCCACAAACTCTGTCACTGCATTAAACGCAGACCATGCTGTCAGTCGAGTCTCAGGAATGTTCTGACCACGACCATGTTCAAACAGTTGAAACAGTTTGGCACGAATGTTCTTTGAACGCGCATTAACCATGCCGTCACGGTCAGGATAGAGCTGCTCAAAGTACCGCTTCAACTCCTGCCCAGTCGGATAGTACGATGCCAGCGTATTTGCGAGTTCCGAAGTCTGCCTGTAGAACCGGCTCGCCAGTCCCAGCAGTTCCCGAGCTTCCGCAGCTCTGGCTCGAACATCACCCTTATGAACAATGGAGACCCCATTTCCGCGGCCACGGCGTTCAGCCGCTCCCAGTGTGTTCGCACAGACAACACGAATCGGTGTAAAGAAAACTCTGAGTGCCGATCGACCGTCGTGTGAGTTACTCAGCAGCAGATACTGTTCAGTAAGGTCTTCAGATTCTTTCAGTCGGATCTCACCCGGCAGCTTCGCCAGCATCCAGACTTTCTCACCTTTTCCGAGAGCTCCGGCAGTGTGATATTCCAGTGCTTCCATGGCCACGATGGAATCAAGGAAGCTGAAGCATTCGGCATTCTGAATCGGGGTGTAGGAATCTGAAACAACTCCAAGCACATCATCAGTATCAGACCGGATGACTGCCTTCCGAGACGGAATCGAGATCCCTGTTTCAGTCTTCAGGTCTTGAAGATCGACGCGGTAGTTAAGTCCAGCCGCCTCGATGGCTTCTTCAGCGTTTGCTGGGTTATCAAGTTTCGTCCCCAGTCCATGCCATGGCGTTTCGCCGAAGTAGGCCATAGCCGGGCGGCCGTTTGTCTGAGCAATATCGTGTGACATTTGGTAGTTCCATGATCGAAGAGTTTCTTAACGATCGTGGTACACCAATGTGCGATCGGTATCGCTGAGGCCGTGCAGTACCACGTGCAGAGCGCAGCTGACAACCACTTGCTCACTCATGTCACGCCCACCTCGGTTAGATGGCCAAACGGCGACTGTCGTCATTCCGACTGCGCATTGCCATGCGGATTTGGAGACGCCGTGTATCAGCTTGAACCTGCGTCGGTTTGGCGGACTTTCAATCCCGCTACAGATCTGTTGCTCTGACTCGCTGGCTAATGGAAGACAGAGAATCCTTTCTACGACAGCTCAACAGAGACATTGCTCGACATATTCGCCGAGCTGAACAGGCTCAACTAACGCCGGTCGTTCGTCTGAATATGGGGTCTGACTTGGACTGGATGAAGGTTGTGCAAGGAACCTTTCCGGTGATTAGTGGTGATAATCACGACGTGCGTTTGCCAGAACTGGACGGATCACGACTCAGCGACGGAATGAGTACTTGCGGGCTTCCGACAGCAACTATTTTCGACAATCTCGCCCGGGAAAAGAGCAAAGAATCGCCCAAAGAATTCACGCGTCTGGTTGAGATTAAAGCAATTCCTGCCACAATGACCCGTAAGTCTCAGGGTTATTCGACGCGGAGGGGAGGCCAAAAGCGGCCTTTGCTGCCTTTCGGATCAGTCCAGATGTGGAATTACCTGTAAACAGCGTTCCGCTTCGAGGATTTCGTCTTTCATCTGCTGACGCACCGAGTGCCGACTATCGCCCGACACTCACCTTGAAGGTCACAAGAGTGTAGAGAGGAACTGAATCCGATTGATGGAGCCGTAATTGAGACTCAAGAGAAAGAGGAGCGAGTTGAGCCTGCCGCAACCTCTGCTGATTCCACTCAGTAAACTCTTAGTGAATTGGATACTACCGAACCGAGTAGGGAAACTAATTTGGTTGGCGGAAAAGCAATCAGCAAGAAGACTTATGAACTACTTAGGGTGCGTTGATGTCGATTCGTAAATCTGTAACCTGTCCGCACTGCTGGGACAACTTTCCGGCGTTCGACCTCATGTGGATAGCTCATCATCCTGAATTGGATGATGATTCGAAGGTTTCTGGCGGGCAACGCAGGTTCCTCCCTACCATGTACGATGTGCACGGAAACGCGTTCGATCCCAAGGGCGAAGTTTGTTCTGCTTTAGCGTGCCCACGTTGTCACCTTGAGGTCCCGCGTGATCTTGTGGAGCTACCCACAACGTTTTTTTCCATCCTTGGGTCACCTTCGTCGGGCAAGTCGTATTACCTCACTGCGGCCCTTTATAAATTACGAACAACTCTGGCCCAGCATTTCGCTTTGAGCTTTGAAGATTCCGATCCGTCTGCCAATCAAAGAGTACACGAATACGAAGGAACCCTGTTTCTCAACTCGGATCATTCCGGTCTTGTTGCTTTGCCGAAAACAGAATTGGATGGTGACCTGTACGCGTCGGTGGAGATGGAACCAGGGCGAGTCGTCACGCTTCCGCAGCCTTTCTCTTTCCGAATGCGTTTGCTTCCTGAGCACCACAACTACAAACGTATTCCGCAGAACGGCCGAGTTTTTTGTTTGTACGACAATGCGGGTGAGCACTTTCTTCCGAATGCTTCAACGGCGAACTCACCTGGAACGAAACATCTTGCTGTTTCGAAAGCGCTGATGTTTGTATTCGACCCAACTCAGCACCATACAGTGCGAAAAAAACTTGCGGGACAGGCAGCTGATCCGCAAGTTAACAGCCAGGCAAGAAGCACGCGACAGGACCAAATCTTGACTGAAGCTGCTCGACGTATTCGGGCTGATCGAGGTATGGCCCCGGAAGAGCGAGACAAGCGGCCGCTGATTGTCGTGGTTACGAAGTTTGATGCCTGGTCTCCGCTGGTCAGTCTTTCGCAACTGAAGCTGAGCTGGGTCATGAAACGCGGTACTGACGGAGTCGTCAGGCTGGATGTTGAGCAGATTCGCAAATTGTCTGATCAGTTTCGAAAAGTCATTCAAAAATACTGTCCAGAAATAGTCGCAGCCGCTGATGCGTTTTCTGAGGACGTAGTGTTCATTCCCTGCAGCGCTTTGGGATGTAGCCCGACAAAACGCGAGGACGGAATGCTGGCTGTTAATCCGGGTGACATTCGTCCGAGTTGGGCAGAAGTACCAATGCTGTATGCCATCCACCGCAGCATTAATGGACTTATTGCAAGCACCGATGCTCGTGGCTCGAAGGCCAACGGTAAAAAAATGCCTAAGGAGTAATTACTGTGCAGGAGATCATTTACACATCTGCCCAAAGCGGCCTCAAGCCTGGCAGCTCAGGTTTCTGTACGGTTGTCTGCACGGCGGGCATGGATCAACGAACGGCTCAGCGACTGGAAGGCTTAAGTGGTTATCGACATCCATTTGCCGTAAACGACCCTCGCAATCCAGTGAATTACCAGCACGTCACTATGCGGATTGGGACTGCAAAAACACACGTACTTTCTCGAGTATGTGATGCCGGTCCGGACCATACGGGAAGGACAAACAAGCTTGCTCATCATTTGGCATTTACTCAACCACCTTCCCCCAGCGGTCCAGCACGATTGCTTGATGCTGGCGGGGTGTTTGTGGACAAATGGGATGGGCAGACGTCTCAGCGACCGTCACGTTCGTTGCCTGCTGCTCCGTTGGAAAACAGCACTTTGGCTGCGTGGGCATCGTTAACAGGTGATGGAGGTTGGGCGGGGCACATTGCCGAACAACTGATACGCACAAAGCAGCCCGTCTACGTTTTGTTTTCACCCGCCACGGACACATTGGCCCTTCTAAAAGAAGTGGTGGATGTTGTTCCTCCGAATCGACGCTGGGGTGTAACATTCAGCACGTACTACACAAACGCAATTGCCGGTGCCGAATGCCAGTTGAGATTTGTCCTCGATGCGACGCAAGACGCCACCAAGTTGCGTAACGACGCCAGAGCGACAATCATCGATCTCACGGCAAACTTACCCCAAGCGATCGGTGGTGACCTAGTCGATTTGGCTCGTAAAGGGCGCATTACGTACGCAACGCCCGCTGTGCAGAAGCCAGTTCCGCAAACCAGTCAGACAGTTGATTCAGACGACATCGTCGATGACTGGGAGGAGCCAGATCTTGATGACCCACCGTCTGCAAGTGTTGCGAACACGGCGTCCTCACAGCCGGATACAGCACCCCCACGCCCACAAGCACCTAACCTGTTCGGGGCTCACCGCAGTCAAAAAGATCGAAAGTTAGCAGCTGCTGGAAAGCGTTCGGGGCAAGGCTGGATTGTCGGATTGGTGCTCGGGATTTTCCTTCTAATTGGCGGAGTGAGTGTCGGAGTTTGGTTTCTCGTAACGACGGGAGGCAGTGATTCTGGAACGGAGAAGCTACTTGCAGAATCAGAATTGAAGCGAGTAGAGGCTGAACGCTTGAAGGAAGAAAGAGATCAGAACGCTGCTGAGAAGCAGAGGCAAGATGAGGACACAAAACGCAAACAGGCACAAAAAGACAAAGAGGCCAAGGAAAGGCTTGCCAGGGATGAAGCAGAGAAACGGAAGAAACAGGAGCGTGAAGCGGCAGCAAGGGTTGCCGAGAGCAATCCCAAAGCGAACGCACCAGTTGTCAAAGAAATACTGACCGACATTTTTGGCGATCGACTCGCAACGGGAGCGAAGCTGTCAGATCCCGTTGTTCGAATTATCCCTTGGGCCGAAGATGGAGTAATCATACCAGTAATAAATGGCACACCGATAGACCTTATGCTTCACCATCATCAGAACGAATACACCGTCAAAGATCTCGTAGAACCAAAAGGTTGGAAGGTTGACAGTGGAGTGAAGGGGTTGACGGCGCAAGTTGCCAAAATCCACTGGCAGAGTGACGATAGCTTGCTATTGAAACGTGTCGGACTGGTGAAGGACTTACCTTGGTCTGTGGTTCAGCTCAATGCCAAGGATCGCTGTGGATTCGTCCTATTTCAGAAACCAGAGTTGCATGAAGCCATATCTTTGGCCGAAGTGTTGAGCACAGTGAATGACAAGAACACCAGAGGTAAAAAAGTGGTGTCAAACAAAACACTCGACAGTCAGGCGACGCAACGGGTGGAACTCAAAGATCAGAATGGCAAAGTTGTTCAGGAGAAGGATTTGGATTTAGCGAGCAGCAGATACTCAAACTCGCCATGTGAAGTTGAACAAAAATTGGCAAACCCCATAGAATTCCATTTCGCCGGTGGCCCAATTGGCAGCGAGCATCGGCATGCAGTTCGGCTGTTGCATGACAAATCGGGCTCTCGCATTGAATACTCGTTCGAATTCGTAAAGCGCAAGGGCATCGGGAAAATGACAGCGGCTCCTAACCCGTCGCAACGCGGAGTGGATTGGGGTTTGTGGTTTGGTTGGCTTCAGACTCGATTGAATGAAATCTATGAGAGTCACAGTGAACGTGTTTGGTCGCGAATAGACAGCAATCCCACTGACAGATGCAAAGAAGAAGCACGAAAACTAAGCAAAGTGATCGATGAAACAACCAAAGGATTGCAACAGCTTCGAAGTCAGTTGAGCTATGACCTGAGCATGAAGGGCCTTCAGCCTGAATCGAAAAAGCTCGACGAAAAGGATGCGGACAAGGCAATCCTGGAAAAGTTGCCTGAGAAAGGGTTTGCGGATATCAAAACCAGCCTTGAGCACTGGGGCGACCTAAGAGAAACACTCGATCAGATCTCTAAGCAGCCAGCAGATGCCGCTAAGTCCCGCACGCAACTTGAGGAGTACAAGTTGCATTTCAGCGTCTACCTGCCGATTGACGCAAAAATCAAACTCCCCGGGCGTCCAAAACTCTACCGCCTGCAGATTCCCGTCATCGAATTCAGCGATCGTAAAAGCGAAGACGAGCTGAGTTGGAACGACATTCTGTTCGAAACAAACGAAGACTCTTTGCCGGACAAAACTCAAAACAAGAAACCTACAGGGCGCCCTCTACCTCGTGAACAACCAAAAGAGTTATTGAATAGACCCTAACATGGGTACTGAAGTAGCCAAAGGTTTCCGCTGAAGAATTAAGAACATGCAACTTGAAGAAGTAAAGAGCCTTGTACGAGACATTCAGTCGCTGATGGCAGCCGAATTGATTGTCGAGGACGAGCCGGAAATCATGCAACTGGCAGTGGCTCATGAAGAAACTGTGTATGCCGTGATTCAACGAGCAGAGTCGGTCGCCGATCTGCTTGATCGAGGGCTAAACGATGAAGCCATTCAAATGGCAGAACGAGAACCGGGCCTTGCCTCACTAGCAATGGTGTTGGACTTTCCGGAGCTCTCTGAATGGACGGGCGTTTTAGCCGAATTCAAAGTTGCACCAATTCCAGAACTGCCCTATGACACAATTGCTCAACTGGAAGATGCCTATTCAACAACCGCAGACTCCAAACAACTGTTGCAGCGGTTTCGTGGGTTGTCTCTGGCCCGAGCACCACTGCCTGATCGCATTGATGTCCTTCGACGGTTATCTGAAAAAGATCCCGAGAACGATCAGTGGAAGACGGGAATCAAGACTTATGAAACTTATCGCCTAAAGTCCATCAGTAAAGACCTCAAAGCCGCAACAGAAAAACGAGACCTAAACGCAGTCGCACGAATTGATCGAGAAGTCAATCAGGCTCAATGGACTGTCCCGGTGCCTTCGGGCCTAAAAAAAGATGCACAGTCTGCACACCGAAAGCTTAAGCAGGTTGAGGCACGGCAAAAACTTAAACCTGTCGCCGAAAGTCTGTCACTGGCCTACGCCGAATTCAGCGTGCCACAGGCAACGCAGATTCTTCCCCGATTTCAGGCCCTGATGGATATTGCGAATCTGCCACCTGATCACGAAATCATGGACATCGCAGGGCCTGCAGTGGATTGGATCGAAGGCGAACTAGAACAGCAGCGGGTGGCTCAGGAACGGCAGCAGGCCATCGCCAATTTACAAATCGGACTTGATCGTGATGCCCCTTTGGCCGAGCTGGAACAGTTCTACTACAAGGCCATTGAAACTGGCGAACCAGTGCCGCAAGTTCTGGAAACTCGTCTTGGTAACAAGATCGCTGAATCCGATGCTGCTGCCAGACGAAAAAGAATTGCTGTTGTGTCGGGTTCAATCGTTGGGCTGTCTTTACTTACAACGGCCTTGGTTTGGTTTGTTGTGAGCGTCAATTTCAATACGCGCGTGAAAAAGAACGTTGAGCAGATCA
>CALFSX010000241.1 GCA_937916515.1 uncultured Planctomycetaceae bacterium
TTGTTAATCTACGCTAAATAAACCGACCCAACGCCAACCACCGGGAATTGCTGATTGTTTGTTGAGTTGACCGGCGCAACGGGCACAGCGGCAGGTTTGGACTTAAGAAAAATCGCCGGCATCCAAACGCGACAATAGCCTGCAAAGCAATGGGGGCACAGATACTGGCGAATTCCAACCAGCGCAAGCAATTTGTCATGAAAACGCAGCGACGAAATCGGAACGACATCAAGCCGGTTGCGACAAAACGAACACTGATAGAATTTTCTAAAAACGGACATTCACGCCTCACTCTGCCGACACTTCGCCAATCCAGAGTCTCGTTGGATGAACAAAAGCACTAAGCTCTTGTCTTAAACTCCGGTTGCTCCTCGAGCACGCAAAGTCAGCACTCACGTGGAAACAGTACGTTTTCGATGTTCTTGAATGAAACAGGCGTTACGCAACATTCGTACCAAATCAAAATGCACTGATTGCCAACGCGAACCAATGCAAGCAAGCTCAACCCGTGGTGAATAATGCGTCACCAACAGACCAGTTGCCGCATTTTGGCGCGTTCCGGGATCGCAGTTTCCATCCCGGGTATCCGGTTCGTTCGAATGCGCAGGTTGGTCAGCATTCGCATTCAGACCTGAAGATCAGGGCCTTTACTCGCCAGCGGGATCAGCGGCCGCGGGTTCGGTCGTTGCCGATTCTTCTGTCGCAGCGTCATCCGCAGAAACTTCTTTCGGCTGAGAACCTTCGGGTTGTTGCCCAACTGTTGCGGCCAGCTCTTCAAGGCGATTGGGATAGTCCTCAACCTTGGTTGGCAGGTAGTCGCCCGTTAACCAGCGAACCAGCAAACTCAGCTCTTCGTCGCTAATCTGTTCCGCTGGATAGGCTTTCATTCGATTGCGAGCACCATAGTGTCGACCGGCTCCGGGGTTTCTAATGAAGTCCGCCAGCCATTCAGCAGAAGCGTACTTTGCCAGAGTCGGATAGCCTGTGGCGTCGTCATCTGAAAACGCAACAAACTCTTCACCAATTCCTGAATGGCAATCAGAACATGACGTTCCGTTTAAGTCTCCGGCCCAGGCACCTTCGGTTGCCACAGCTTTACCGACAGCCAGAAGTTCAGTGTTGACGCCGTTTGCATCAGCCGCGTCTGCAGTAACATCCTCGTCAGCAGGTTTGTATCCATGTCCAGCTTCGGAATACAGATACTCAACAAGCGCCTTTAGATTGTCTGCGTTTTCGGCTGAAGTCAACGCCTCGACGTTGCCAGACCAGTCGGCCATTTCTGAATTATCCGGATCGAAGTATTCCACCTCGTTGCCTGCGGCTTCTTCCGCTTTCGCATCTTTGAACCACTTGGCGTTTTTAACAGCACTTAAATGGCCGGGGAAGTCGACAATGATCGACTTCATCCATTCACGACTACCAAAGTTGCCAAGGTCAGCGGCCGTTGGAGCAGCAATGACGTTGTTATCGACCACCATGGTTCCTCGACCATCATGCCCGTTGTATCGATGGCAGCTGGAACAATGCTTCGCAAACAAACGAGCTCCCTGAGCAAACGGGTCGCGACGCAACAATGCAACCGCCCCATCGACGGGAATTTTGTCCGGCCCGGAAGCCAGTTCAATTGTTCTCTGCCCTTCACGATGTGCTTCCGCCAACGCTGCCTGATGAGGCTTGTCGTTGGCGTCTTCAATAAAGGCCATCGCTGTCAGCACCACAATCGCGGCTCCCAGCAACCAGATAAATGCCTTGTTTACCGTGTGTCCGAATTCCCCAAGGAACTTATGCGTTAAAGGCATCAATGCGATAATGCCCATGATGATTCCCGGAACAATGATCGCTCCAAAAGTCAGCCCCAAAGATTCGACGGCGTGGAATCGTAAGAAGCGGAACAGAAACAAAAAGTACCATTCGGGGCGAGCGGCATCGAATTTTACCGCCGGGTCTGCGGGAGCGCTGAGTTCGGCACCTTTGAAAAGTGCCAGCAACAGAACAACTGCGAGCACAGCCAGGCAGGCAACTGCGTCTTTCAGCACCTGATCAGGCCAGAACGTTGTTTCCGGAGCGTGCTTTTCATCATGTACCGTCAGGCCGTGACGTCGAAACACGTAAATATGCAACGCCAAAAATGCAACCAGCAGTGCTGGCAGAATTCCGGCATGCATCGCAAAGAATCGCGTCAGCGTTAAATGACCGTATTCAGTGCCACCCTGCGCCAGAGTCTGCACTTCGCCACCCACAACGGGTGTGGCGCTCATGATGTTGGTTGTGACCTGAGTTGCGTAGTAGCCCTTTTGGTCCCACGGTAGCAGATAGCCGGTTAAAGATAGCCCCAGAACAATTTTCAGCAGCACAATTCCCAGCCAGAAATTCAGTTCACGCGGCGCTTTGTAGGCTCCATCGATAACCACCTGCACCAGATGGATGGCCATCAGTACAACCATCGCCTGAGCCGCAAAATGGTGAATGCCGCGAATCAAAAAGCCAAGCGTCATTTCGTTCTGAATGTAGTAAACGCTTTCCCATGCTGTGCGAGTGCTGGGGCTGTACGCTGTCCACAACATAAAGCCTGTGATGACCTGCAACGTAAAGGTAAACACCAGTGTGCTTCCCCAAACGTAACGCCAGCGAGCTCCACCGGGCACTCGTTCGTACAAAGCTTCGTTCATCAAGTCTTTGATGCCCGTACGATCATCAAACCATTTCACTAAAGCGTTCAACATCACGACAACCTTTGGCAACAAATTCCGTTTGTATTTTTCTTCACGACGGTGGGCAGCGTTTCAATCTGTTTCGTCGCATTGCGAACGCCAATGCGAATTGACGCTTTAATCACTGGCATCGCCGCGAACAAAACGTCAACACGTTCAAGGCGACTTGCGACTGTCTCAGAACTAGATCACGATCTTTTCGGCCGTCGCTCGACGGAAGTTCTGATACTTCACCCACAGCTCCTGACCGCCTTCGCTGACAGCCCCGTTTGTTGCGGTCAGCAGTTCCAGAGTATCCATCGCTCGCGGCGGCACTTCGTTGGTTTTCTGCCCATCCAGGTCAAACGAACTGGTGTGACACGGACAGAAGAAGTCACCTTCGTTCCGGCGATAATCTACAGAACAACCCAGATGCGGACACACGGAATTGAACACCAGAATCCGGCCGTCCGGATTCTTTCGCAGCCAGATACTGCCAACAGGAACATCCTTAAAGCGATTCCATGCGTCGTCTAAATCGCTTTGCACGGTGACGGCCACAGGGGTTCCGTCTTCCGGCACAGAATCCGAAGTAATGGCCAGCTTGATGAATCCTTCAAGTTCGCCGCCACCCGCCGATCCGGCTTTGTTGCGTCTTAGAATCGGATCCAGAAAAAAGATGCCACCCAAAGTGGACGGGACGGCAACCAGCAAAAAACTAAGAATTGCCGTCAAGCCTTCCACAAGAATATTGCGGCGCGTTGACGGATGATTTTCGTGCTTGTCGACAGGCGCAGAAACGTCTGAAGTTTCTTTGTCGCTCATGTTTGGTGCCCTGATATGGGTAGGGTAGGATTTGTGCAGGAGAACAGGACTCTCCATTGGTGGGAGTGTAATTGGAACCAAACTAGCGGCCAATCACAAGCAGGTAATTTTAGCTGATCAGCACTGAATGCTGCTTTTGACAGCCATATCAAACAAATTCGCTCGGCAGCGTCATGTCTTGGCGTTCGGTTACATTGCATCTGCAAACTGGGGATCTTCACCCCCCGGCAAAATGCTTCCATTCCATTGGGGACTAGTCGCAGACCAATTCTGAGGACATTCTGATATAAAACAACTCTCAGAAACATTAGCGTTTCCGCCTGACCACTCCGTTAATCCAGATCAGAGCAAACGGCGAAGTGCAGCTTTTGGAACACGAAAGTCGCGATAGCCCCCCAGCTTTTCACCGATTGCCAACGCTCGTTTGCGATGCGTGGCAAAGTGAATTCCGATTTCCGCAAGACGGCAATTCATGGTCCACTGAACCAGCTATTCTGCGTTACCCAATTCAACTGCGATGCTATCAAGCAACGCCGTCAAGTTCAGGCCTTCTGCGTTTCTCGCAACGCGTCCTGCCGCTAACCTCCAGCCAGCGCGATCACACATGGCGATATCAAGTGCCATTCGCTTAATGTGAAGTGCTTCCTTGTCGGAATGCTCTTTCACAACTTCGAATGCAACCAATCTGCTGTGTGAACAAACGTGACGGACTTCACCAGACGTTCCAGCTGAACAGCCGTCAGTTCGTGAGGCATTATCAACAACGTTGCCAATATCTGAGCGTCAACGTTTTTAGTTTTCCACAGCTCCAGTGCCAAAACGTGATTCGTCCTGATCTTCTTCGCCTGCCCGCGAATGTCGCCAAGTCTTACGCCGAGCTGATTCTGGCCAGCACCGTACATTGTGTTGTGCGCCAACATCTTTTTATTGCCAAGCGAATTCAACTGAGCCAAAACGTCAGCGACTATTGCATTACTCGAAGGTCGGCTTGCACCAACGGTTGCAGAAGACAACTTTGTTGTTTTTCCTGCCGCGTTCTCTGCGCCCGCTTGATGCAGGCACTTCTTAACCATTGATATAATGCCAGACGATGCAAGTTTCGAGTTGTTGAACCGGAGGAAAAGAATAACCTGTCCGCGGATATGGACACAAACTTCCAACACATGTGATGGATGCGCTCACGGAATCAGTTTTCGCATCAGAGTGGCCGGGGCTGGATTGAGCTTGCGAAAGCCCCTGTGTTTAGCTCGCCCCCGCTTCAACAGTGGACAACTTCTACAAATGCACAAGAGTCAATCAGTGCTTCCACCTTTGACGCAAGGCTACCCGTAAGAACAATGGAAACAAGTAATGTCACAAATCGACTTGCTTGAATCGCAATTCGGATTTGCGATAAAAACATGTTTAACCCCATCCGTTTTCTGTTTTCGTGCTTCCATCTCCAGAGAGATCTCAACATGAAGTTCAGCAGGAAATCAATTCTTTGTACCTCCATCATCAGTCATGGTTGCTGCAGCCGTCTGATTACTCAGGACACAGTCCCTGAACCAACGGCAGGACACAAAATTGTCGCCAGAGAAGCGGGCATATGGTCGGGCGACATGAAGATGTACCTGAACGGTCCGGACGCCGATCCAATCACGATGCAGGTTGTCGAAAAGAACGTGATAATGGATACGGAGCTGTGGCTTATCAGCGATTTTGAATCGGACCCATTTAAAGGCCACACACTGTTTGGCTATGACGCTGCCAAACAGAAATAAGTGGGCACATGGGGCGGCATCAAACCATGGCTCTGGGAATCATGGAAGGCACGCACGACGAAAAAACAGAGGCAACCATGTATCATACAAAAATGATGAATTCAGCGTCAGCAAAAATGGAAGCCGTAAAATGTAACCACCATGGCGGACGACGACACCAAACATTTCATCATGTGCATGCAGACGAAAACGGCAACGGCGCAACCCGGCAACGGCGCAACCCTGCAACGGCACAAAAAAAGGACTCGCGTCAATTTGACGTGAGTCCTTCTTTTAAACGGAGAGGGTGGGATTTGAACCCACGGTAGGTTTGACCCCACGCCGGTTTTCAAGACCGGTGCAATCGGCCACTCTGCCACCTCTCCTTTGATCCGATTGTTGGCGAAAAACGAAGTTTGCGACCGACAGTCACAGCGTCCGTTTTCGGCAGAGCGAGCATGCTAGGGATCTGTTCGCGTTATGTCAACGAGAAGTCCGCTTATGCTCCATACTTCTCTAAACGTCCTGCGTGTGCCAGAGCGTGAAGCATCAAATACTTGGCTTCAAATTGCCCCAATTCACCAACTCGGCAAGCAGATTCTCCAAATTCTTTGGATCCGTCGAATCGGCAGATGTCGGAAACCAGCAAAGTCGGCACAGCGTGACCACTGTGAGATTTCATCTTGGCGGGAGTACTGTGGTCGCCCGTCACAATCAGGACATCCGGTTTTAGAGCCGTCATGCGAGGAATTGCTGAATCCAGCTCTTCGGTTCGCTTCACCTTCGCGTCAAAATTGCCGTCTTCTCCCGTGCTGTCCGTGTACTTAAAGTGCACGAAGAAAAAGTCGTATTTGTCCCAGTTTGCTTCCAGGCACTTCATCTGATCGTCCAACGTCTGACCAGCGTCCAAAATATCCATGCCGACCAGTCGCGCCAGACCGCGATACATTGGATACACGGCAATCGCCGCGGCTCGCGTACCATAAACTTCTTCAAATCGCGGAATCGGCGGCATCTTCGCAATTCCTCGCAATGTCAGCAGGTTCGCAGGAGCATCGTCTTTCAGAACAATTCCTGCCTGCCGAATGAATTCTTCGCAAACCCTGGCCGTCTTTTCTGAGGCCGGATCGTTGCCCTTCGGCGCCAGAGGAGCAACGCCTGTTCGCTGCGGATCAGTGTCGTCGACGTCGCCGCCAAGACCTTCGCAGCGGAACACAATCACCAAACGGTATTCCTTTACGTGATGGACGAAAACTTCAACGCCGGGAATTTCGATCTTATCCAGCTTCTCGCAAAGCTTCGCCGCGATATCACTGCCAATACGACCGGCTCGACGGTCGCTGATCTTCCCTTCAGCGTCGATTGTGCAAAAGTTACCGCGAATGGCGACGTCGTTCGGCCCAAGATCGAAGTCAATTCCCAATGCTTCCAAAACGCCGCGACCAATGTCGTACTGCAGAGGATCGTAGCCAAACAAGCCTAGATGTCCCGGGCCGCTGCCAGGAGCAATTCCCGGCAGAACAGGAATGCTCTGCCCCAAAGAGCCTCGCTGAGCCAACGCGTCCAGATTGGGAGTCTTCGCGGTTTCCAATTCTGTCTTGCCGCCTGGTTCCAGCGGAAGTCCGCCCAGTCCGTCACCGACGTACATAATGATCTTGGAATCGCTTTGACGCTGAAGTTTGCGAGTCAGTTTGTGAATGTCGGTCATTGTTCTATCTCGTAGTCGTAATCTGAATTCGCTGAAATCTGTATTCGCCGTAAACAACGCACCGGCACACCCCAAAGCAGCACGCCATCGCAGCGAAACCGGCGTCGAATGGCGCGTAAGATAGCCACCAGAGCAGCGGTCGTCACCCGCGTTCCGCCGAATTCAGCCCGAACGTCCAACATTCTGCAACTTAAGAGCCGAATTTTTGCGGCAACAGCATTCTGTGTCAGACTTTATCTGCGTCAGACTTTTCAGGGGAAGGCAAACTTCGTGAACCGATGGCAATCCATCAAATTTCGCCTGCGAATTGATAACCCGGCCCATTCCAAGTTACTCTGTGGTTTGGCCAAAGCCTTTTCGAATCGAAAGCCAATCGTATGTTTCACACTGTTCGTACCGCCATCATCGTTGCCCTCGCTGCTTCGTGCTGCCTGACGACAAAGCTGGCCATCAACACTGTCGTTGCCAGCGAACCGAATGCTCAGCCGCCAAAGATGAACGTGCTGTTCATTATTTCCGACGACCTGACAGCAACGGCTCTCAGTTGCTATGGCAACACGGTTTGCCAAACGCCCAATATCGACGCCATTGCGGCCAGGGGTACTCGCTTCACGCGAACCTACTGCCAGGGGAGTTACTGCGGCCCTTCTCGAGCATCATTGCTCTCCGGGTACTATCCGCACGCCACCGGAGTTCTCGGATACACCAGCCCTCGCCCGCAAATTGGCGATCGAGCCACATGGCCACAGCACTTCAAAAATAACGGCTATTACACGGCTCGCGTCAGCAAGATTTATCACATGGGAGTTCCCGGTGGAGTGCAACTGGTCGGAGACGGTCGCGACCACAACAACTTTAATGGAGCCGACGACGAAGCTTCGTGGACAGAACGATTCAATACTCCCGGACTAGAATGGATGGCACCTGGAACCGGCGAAACGCTGGAAGGCAACCCTGATGGCAAGAAGCCAGTTGTTGGCGGAAACACGTTTGTGGTTGTGGAAGCCGATGGCGATGACCTGGTTCATGCCGACGGAAAAGCGGCCGCAAAAACGGTCGAACTGATTGCTGCTCACAAAGACAAACCGTTTTGGCTGGGAGTCGGCTTTGTACGTCCTCATGTTCCGTTTGTGGCACCCAGAGCTTACTACGAACCGTTTCTGCCGTACGATAAAATGGTGCTGCCCGAAAAACGTCCGAACGACTGGAACGACATCCCCAAGGCCGGCATCAACTACAAAACCAGCAGCAACATGAAGATGGACGAACGCCGCCAGAAAAAAGCGGTGGGAGGCTACTATGCCTCCGTGGCGTTTATGGACGCTCAGGTCGGCAAGGTGATGACGGCATTAAAGGACAACGGACTGGAAGACAACACAATCGTAATTTTCACCAGCGATCACGGCTATCATCTTGGCGAACACGACTTCTGGGCGAAGGTCAGTTTGCGAGACGAATCTGCGGGAGTACCGCTGATTATCAGCGTTCCGGGAAAGCAACCTGCCGTTTGTCACAGCCTGACAGAACTTCTGGACCTGTACCCAACCGTCGCCTCACTTTGCGGCCTGGAAGTTCCCCCAAACATTCAGGGCAAAGACATCTCCGCTATGCTGGACGATCCGACAGTTACCGTGAGAGAAGCGGCATTCAGCGTGGCTCCCATGCGCAAAGCATTCCTGCTTCGCGAACAGAAATGGGCCTTCATTCAATACAACGAAGACACATCCGGCGGCATTGAATTATTCGACACAGAAGCCGACCCTCAACAATTTACCAACCTTGCAGGTTCCGCCGAACACGCGGAGATCGTCGCCGCATTCAAAGAAAAGATGACGGAAAAGCTAAGACAAGTACGCAATAACGACCTGTAACAAAAAGTAGCCATCACGCTCCGCCGTGATGAGCATCGCATATGGGACGTTCGGAAATATTGCGTTTGCTGCGCTTTGCTCCGCAGCGGACGTCGACGGCTTTCATGCGTTCAACGCATTTGGAGAGCGTCAATCGAAAATGTCTGCGAGTTCCGCTACAGGGAATGCAGCTGCGGATGGTGCGTCAATGGGTGATGATCCGAATGGCGTGAGGCTTTTGCTACACGCCGCCATCTACGCCGCTCGTCACGGCTACGTTGCCATCATGCCGCGTCTACCAGCTGCTGGAACTTGTGCCGCTGCTCCAGCTGCTTGATGAACTGTCGGATGAAAACGATCCGGAACTGCTGGAACTTTCAAATCCGCTGCTGCCAAATGACGGGGAGCCCATTGAAATCGCGTTGGATAACGCGCCCAGCCCGGTTCCCACATTAAACGCCTGTTGTTTTTCCCGCTGACGGCGTTCGATGCTCCGTTGCTTATCTCTAGCGCGGTTTTCGGCTTCACGCAACGCTTCTCTGGCCGAAGCCGCCGCCTGATTGGCCATGCGAATTGCTCGCTCGTAGTCTTGCGGTCCCAACGCAGCCTGTGCCTGAGCAATCTCACTGGCGGCTTGCGATGTGTCTGCCTGAAAACCATGTCGATAGAAGCTGGCAGCCGATCGGACTTCTCGTTCCGCACTTGCAATTTCGCGAGACGCCTGAGTTGCCAGACGGACGTCCTCCTGAGCCATCGTCATCGCCGTTTCGAATTCTCGACTGGCATGGTTCACCTGGTTCAGCACATCCTGCCAATCAACTTTCGTTGCCAATGCCAACTCGCCCGCACGTTTCAGAACCAGTTCACCATCGTGAAATCTTCTGTTTGCCGCCGGGCGGTCGGCTGTGTTTGAAGTCAGTTGCTGACCGACCTGGCTGCAAGTGCGAGACGCGTTTTGCAGCTCCAATCGAGTACGCTGTCGCAGTGACTGCAAATCGCCCCAACGCTGCTCAACCGCCGCCAGCAATGACGCCGTTTCGATCTGCAGGTGCTGAATGCGTTCGTACTGCGAAGACGCCGTAATGTACAATTGCACGTCGTCGGTGCCGTTGCGAGCGGCTTCCTGCAACAACGAATTGCTGTCAAGTAAAGTTCGCTCTGCCATGGCCACGTTGTCGCGAACATCGCTCCAGGCCCCATCACTGAAGTGCGTTTGCATTTCCGAAATCGCACGCTGGCCTGCGCTGATTGATTCCTGCAGACGTTGCTGTTCTTGTGGTCGTTGATTAACTTGAGCCTTGCAGAACGCTCGTCCCTGAACCTGTCGCTCGATGCGTTCCTTTGCACTGGCCACCAGCCCGAACCCCTGAGTCAGATGTTCGGCAGCCGTTTTTGCCTCTCCGCTGTTCAACAGGTTCAAACATTCGGCACGATGATGTTCGATACCCGCAAACAACAGGGCCGGATCACTGCCTTCTTCACTAAACCGATATCCCTGCCGACGATGTTCGGCTGCGTCGGCATCAACGTCTGCCAGCTTTTCAGAAAGCTCCAATGATCCAGCATAGTGATGAAGAATCTGCTCCGTCCATTTACCGATCCGCCGTACTTCGCTTAGTGTATTCTCGTAAACAGCGGATGCCCCCAATGGATCAGAAACTCGGAGGTTGTCCATTTCATCGCGACGATCCAACGCTGTTCGCAGTTCTGTTTCGTAGGGGCCAGTCTGCAAATTGACTTCACGAACATTTTGCAATTGCTCTTCCAGTTTCAATAACGCTTCGGAAAGTGTTGATTCCGCCAGATGCTGTTGTTCGTGAGCGTCCTGAAGGCGATCCAGCGTGCTGGTGCATTTTTCCTTAATCAGCTGCAGAACATTGTCAACAGGAGCATTGTCAATCATCGCCGCAGCATCCTGCAGCTTTGAGTGACTAAAGAAGCCTTCTGTTTTTATGTTCTCTTTAACACCTTGCCAGACGTCCATCAGGGCCAGCCAGCGCTGACGCAGTTCTTCAATGGAATCCTGCACGGAGTTATAGGTTTCCAGAGTCTGCCCTGTCATTGGTTCCTTAAAGTCGGTGTCGGTAAACGGCAGCATGCGATGACGTTCTTTAAGTTCATCCAAAGCATCACTCACACCGACAACCGTGGTTTTGAATTCCTGCAACTTGCTGTCAACGTGTGACCGTTTAATCAGGTGCCAGCCACGCATTACGGCCAGGGCCAGTAAACTTAATCCCATTATCGTGGCGCCAATCCACATTGGCAGCGTGCGAGAATTGAAGTAGCGTTGATCGGTGGCAGATTGCAGACTTTCAGATTCGGACTTCAAACTGGCGATCGTTGTGCCCAATGCCGTTAAGGCAGCGTCATAGTTGGAACGACTAAGTTCATCGAGCTGTTGAAGACGCTCATCCGCAGAATTCAGCCTTCTGGTCGATTCGGCGATATCCACACCAATGGCTCTGGCACTCTTCAGCTTGACAGCCGCCTGCTTCTGAAGCCGCTGCGCTTCTGCCAGTTGGCTTTGCACAAGCTGCTGTTGCTGCGGCAATTCGTTGACCGTTTGTTGCAACGCCTGTAACTGCGTGGCCTGAGCCTTTGCGAGTTGCAGTGCCATGGCCGGTTGCGAATTGGTTGCACGATCTGCTTTTTCAAGTTCTGCCATCGATTGATCAAGTTGCTGACCAACGGAATTTACCGCCAACCCGGCACGACGTTGAGTCTCAATCAATTCAGCAATTTGGATCGCCTGCTTATGAGCACTGTTAAGTTGCTGCCTGGCGTTCAGTTGAGTGACCGCAATTTGGCGCAACTCGCCAGCCAGATTCACAAGCGTACTTTGAGCTGACGTTGCATCACTTAACGCCTGAGACGGGTTGGCCTCAATTCTTAAAGCGATTTCAGCCAGCTGTTTGTGTGCCTGCGTTGCCAGATTCTGTTGTTTGGCAAGATCCAGCCCGGTTCCAGCGTGCTGTTGGATTAATGATTGAACATCGGACAGCAACTTATCGCGAGCACCTACAATGGCTTTCGCATTTGCTTTCACCTGCTGTACCTGAGCCGCAGCCTGCTGCTGTGATTGCAATTTCTGTTGATCAATTTTCGCAACCCATTCGTCGATCTTATCAACCAAAGTCGCTAGCCCCTGAACATAGTTTCCGGCCTTCGCTTCCGGAATGAAGTAGGGAGTCACCAACTTTCGATCGATCGTTTGCCCGTGTAAACCATAGTCGCGTTGCAACTCAGAACCCGCGTGTACCGATAACTGGCGATTTTCAACTCCCAGCACAATGATCACAGATCGCTGCGGGTCCAGTGGTATTTTCTGTTGAGCGGCTGTGCGAATCCATTCAGCATAAAGTGCGTCCGTGTATTGAGCCGTCGCGTTTTGTCCGTTGCCCGTGCTGTTAACAATTACTGCGTAATAGGTCTGCTTAGACTGTGATTCCACAGCCGCAATTCTTACTTCCAGTGTTCGCCATTCGTCTGCCGACACGCCGGAAACGACAACTCGCTGCCCCGTAAATTCAGGCTTCGCTGCCTGAGCCCAGGCATTCGAGTTCAGGCTGAAAAATGCCAGCAGCATTACAGAAACCTGCTTGCTGGCAATCTGTGTTGGGTGATTCATGTGGGACACGCAACGAAAAAAGTAATCTACCGGACAGCTCACAAACCACGTGAGACGACTTACAACAGAATCGTACACACTGCATGGCTGCATTTCAGACGATTTGCCGCAGATTGCAAATTCTTTACGTAGCTTCAAAAGCCCGCTGGAAATTCATCAATCGCGAGGCTTAGAGTCTTACTCAAAATGATGCGCGCACGGTGCGATCATGTTGGTCGTAGCGACAACGGAGCGGCTTGGCGATGCGAACGTCCCATGTCTTCCAGCCAACCACGCCACTGGGTCAAGGGCGAAGCCCTTGTTCGGCTTCGCCCTCGTTTGCGACCCCGGGGTAAACATTGAAGGCATCCGGCCCGAAGCACTCCCGCTGCCGATCTTGCGTCGGTCGGTGCACCGACATCCTGGTTACAGCACGAGCCCCCGGCTCGGCAGCCCCGGTGTTATTGGGGCTGCCAGCAAATTGCGATTCCATGAAGATCGGGTTACCATGAATCGCCAGCTTCAACAACAAAACCAAGCCCTCAGGTCGCTACCTGCCAAAACGCCTTCTTCCCATGCTTCATCGCAAAACATATTTTCCGCGAATTCTGGCCGCAATTCTTTGCCTGATATCCTTTCACGGCGGGCCGCGATTGCATGCCGACGATACAGTCGACGTCCGGTTTTCGCGTGACGTGCTTCCTGTACTTTCCGAAAACTGTTTCTATTGCCACGGTCCTGATGAAGGGAAACGTGCCGCAGACATGCGTCTGGACACAGAAGAAGGCGCCGTTTCGGTCATCGATCGTGAAGCACCCGGCAATAGCGAACTGCTAAGACGAATTCTTTCGACCGATCCCGACGAAATGATGCCGCCGCCGGATTCCAACCGGAAGCTGACATCACAGCAAAAGGAAACACTCACATCATGGATTACCAACGGAGCGGAATGGGGAAAACACTGGTCGTTCGAACCATTAACCAGCCCCGTGGTTCCGGAACCTGCCTTCAATGAATTCCCGGTGCACAATCCGATTGATGCGTTCGTTCAGGCAAAGTTGCAGGAAAAACGGCTGCAGCCTTCCGAAGAGGCGGCTCGGCACACGCTGATTCGCCGAGTCACGCTTGACCTGACCGGCCTTCCGCCGACTCCGGATGATGTCCGCGAGTTTCTGGCAGACACATCCAGCGATGCCTACGACAAGCTTGTTGACCGCCTGCTGGCATCAACGGCTTACGGAGAACGCATGGCCTGGAACTGGCTCGATGCCGCTCGCTACGCCGACACAAACGGCTATCAGGGAGATGGCGAACGAACGATGTGGCCGTGGCGAGACTGGGTGGTGGATTCTTTCAACAACAACATGCCCTTCGACCAGTTTTCAACTTTACAACTCGCTGGCGACCTGCTTCCTGAAGCCACGTTTGAACAAAAACTGGCAACAGGCTTTTGCCGCAACCACATGATTAATGGAGAAGGCGGTCGCATCGCCGAAGAAAACCGAATCGACTACGTGATGGACATGAGCGAAACAATGGGCACTGTCTGGCTGGGCCTGACGCTGAATTGCTGCCGCTGCCACGATCACAAATACGATCCGCTCACGCAAAACGAATATTACCAGTTCTTCGCCTACTTCAATCAAACACCAGTCACGGGCGGCGGAGGAGATCCTCAAACCGCTCCGAATCTGCCAGCTCCAACTGCTGCCCAGAAACAGCAACTGGAACGACTTCAAACACGTATCGCCGCTGCCGACAAGAACATCGCCGAACGCCGCAAGCACTTGCTGTCTGAACAGCCAGCGTGGGAACAACAGCAGCTTCAAAACGCCAAATCAAATACGTGGAAACAGCTAACGCCTTCATCAATGAACGCCGCCCACCAGTCGCTGCGGCTTCTGGATGACCATTCCATCCTGGTAGAAGGTAACAACGCAGAAAACGACACCTATACGCTGGAATACAATCTGCCGCCGGGACCGCTGGCCGCATTTCGAATAGACGCTCTTCGTCACGAATCCATGACCCAAAATGGTCTTGCTCGATCGGACAGTGGCAACTTTGTACTGACCGAAATCGAATGTCTTGTTCGACAGAATGGCAGCGAAGTACCACTGAAGATTGAATCTGCCGAAGCCACGTTCGAACAGGGTGACCTGAAGATTCAGAAAGCATTTGACGGCAATCCAGAAACCGGCTGGGCCGTGTACGAAGGACGCCCCATCGACCGGCCACATTCAGCCGTATTTCGGTTTTCAAGTCCCACCAACATTGACGCAGCCTCAAAGACTGGCACCTCAAAAGGGACCACACTTATTGTCGTCCTGCGCCACGATTCCAGACACAAGTTTCACAACATTGGACGCTTCAGTATTTCCACATCAACCGCTGCCAATGCCAGCCTTGAAGACAAAAACGCCACTTTGCTGGCTGAACTGAAGACACCACTGGCAGATAGAACCAAAGAACAACAGAAAAATATTCTCGACCAGTTTCTCGCCGCAGACAGCGAATTCAACAGCCTGCAGCAGATGCGCGGCGAACTTGTCAAACAGAAAGACGACATCACCAAATCAACGCCCAAGGTGATGATTATGGCCAACCAGGACAAGTGGCGGCCCACGTTCGTTCTTAACCGAGGCCTTTACAACGACATCACGGATCGCGAAGTCTTTGCGGTGACTCCGGCAAGCCTGCCTTCGCTGCCAACCGGCACAAATCAAAACACTCGGCTGGATCTCGCCAACTGGCTGATGTCTCCTGAACACCCGCTGACTGCGCGAGTCACCGTGAATCGGTTTTGGCAGCAGCTGTTCGGAATTGGACTTGTTAAGACAACGGAAAACTTTGGCGTGCAGGCAGAATACCCGGAACAGAAAGAGCTTCTGGATTGGCTGGCGGCAGACTTCCGCAACAACGGCTGGAACGTCAAACGATTGCTGCGCACGATTGTCACAAGCCACACATATCGACAGTCGTCAGAAATCCGAATGCTTCAGCAAACGAACAAACCTGCACCCGGCACCGACGCCGCGCAAAGCCTGTTCGATATCGATCCGGAAAACCGCTTACTCGCCAGAGCTCCACGTTACCGACTGCCAGCGTGGATGTTGCGAGATCAGGCGTTGGCTGTATCCGGGCTCCTGAACACCAAAGTGGGTGGCCCACCAATTAATACTTATCAACCGCCTGGGGTCTGGGAAGAAGCGACGTTCGGCAAGAAAACGTACAAGCAGGATACCGGCGAAAACCTTTATCGCCGCAGCCTTTATATCTTTTGGCGACGAATTATTGCTCCCACCATGTTTTTCGACAATGCGTCTCGACAGTCGTGTACGGTCAAACCGTCGCTCACAAACACGCCGCTGCACACGTTGTTGACGTTTAACGAAACTCAATATGTCGAAGCAGCTCGCCACCTGGCCGAACGATTGTTGCTTCAAACATCTTCGGCAACCGACGAACTTCGAGTTCACGATGCCTTTCTGCGAATTCTCTGCCGTCCACCAACCAATCATGAAATGGAAATCGTACAGGCAGGAATTCATCGCAGCATTGTGGAGTACGCTGCAGACACAGAAGCAGCCAACGCGCTGTTGGCTGTTGGCGATTCGGCCCGCGATGATTCTCTTAACTCCTCTCAACACGCCGCGTGGACATCAGCCTGCCTGACACTTATGAACACGGACGAAGCGCTAAACCGGGAATGAGCGGCATTTAAAGTCCTAATCAAGAAGATGCGCGCATGGTGCGAGCGTGTTGGTCGGAGCGACAACGAAGCGGCTCGGCGATTCGAACGTGCCATGTGTTTCTGCGTACCACGCCACCAGGTCAAGGGCGAAGCCCTTGTTAGGAAAACGTTTGCAGTTCGTCCGCCGTCAATCGTTCATCGTGCAATGCGGATGCGATCAATACGGCGTCAATTCCAGCACTTTGGGCCTCCTGCAAATCTTCGATTCCTCGAATCCCTCCGCCGGTAATCATTCGGCATGCCGGCGACTGCAGCTTCAAATTTCGACACAGCGGCAGAGTCGAAATTCCGCCGTGTGCTCCCACAGATGTCAGGTCAAGAACGACAAACTGATCAAACCCGACATCCATCAGCTGCCGGGCAATTTCCAACGCTGACGCGTCCTGCCAATTGGGATTCGCAATCAGCGGAACACCGCTTTTCATGTCGATGCTGGCGACAAGTTTCTCAGCACCAAATTCTTCAATAAGCTGCGACGCGGTTAAAATGTCCGCCAGTGTCTCCAAAGCAACGACGACGCGGCTCACATCAAGTTCCAGCAATTCTTCAACGTCGGATGCGCAACGAACGCCTCGGTCAACTGTTAATGAATCCGTATGCTGAGTCAATTCCGCCACACGACATCGATTCAGCATTCGGCCTTGAATTGAATCCAGATCTGCCACGTAGAACTCAGTGAGGCCAAATTCACGCTGAATCGCCTTCAGAATAACCGACGGATCAACAGAATTGACCAGAGTGCTTCGGATGGGACGATACTGTTGTCGGTTTCCAGCAACGCCGCGAACGACCACTCCATTCAGGATATCCAACACGGGTATAATCTGCATGGTTCAGGAGCTTGCGAACGGCTTTTCGATTTGAGGCGACGTTGGGTTGTGTTCGGGAAACGACGTCTGAACAATACCCACGCCAAGCGTAAAAATTTACCGCGTCAGAACGTGCGTCTCAAGAAACCTGAAGTTTGCAGGTTCACAAAACACCTGAGTCGCCCAAACGCATTCGTTTAAGATAATTTTGGAGATCCTTTCTTATGGCCCACAAGCCGTCTGTCATTATCAGCGCCTTTGCCGACGAAGCCGCCAACCATCGTACCGCTCTGGAACAGATGACCGCTTTGGCCGCCATCGGAATCCGCAATTACAGCCCACGTTTTATCGATGTTAACGGCGACGGCACTATTGAGCACGTGGTTGATCTTTCCGCGGAAAAGCTGGAACGCCTGAAGGAATATCACAAAGAATACGGAGTCAGCGTCACCAGCATTGGAGCTCGCGTGGGCAAGGTCAAACTTGTCGATATGGACGATGGTTCGCACAACAAGTTTGTACCGTTGGCTGAATATCTTAGTGGCGAAGTTGCCCGAACAATCAACGCCGCCAAAGTGCTGGGCACGAAACTGATTCGAGGATTTTCGTTCTACCATCCTCGCGGTTCAAAACCAGAAGATCATCTGGATGCAGCAGCCAGCAACATCCGAGCCATCGCTGACGCTTGTGCCGCAGAAGGTCTTGTTTACGGATTGGAAATCGAACCGAATCTTGTCGGCGAAACAGGCCCGCTGCTGGCTGAACTTGCCAAACGAGTTGATCACCCCAACATGGTGCTGATCTTTGACGGTGGCAACGTAGCGGCTCAAAACAAAAATCCCGTTCAGGTTTACGAAGAATACAAAGCGACCATTCCCTATCTGGGATGGATGCATGTTAAAGATTACCGGATCGATCCATCACTTGTGTGGACTGGCGCTGTCGATGAAGAACGCCTGAAGAATTTCGTCCCGGCCAACGAAGGCGATGCCGGACACGAACTGATCTTCCGCGACCTGCGAGAACACCTGCCGGAAATTACAGCGCGCATGCAGAAACTGGGAGTACCCGGCTTCTACCTGGAAACCGAACCTCACCTGAAAGGTGGGGGACAGTTCGGCGGCTTCAGTGGCCCCGACGGAATGGGCGTTGCCGTACGAGCTCTCTGTTCGTGCCTTGATTACGCCGGAATTGACTACAACCTGCGAACATTTGCCGATATTCGTTCGCTGAGAGGTTTCTAATCGCAATCTGCCGAGTGGTAAACGTTTCAAACGAACCGTTCAAGGCCCGTATCTCAAAGGGAAGACTGGGGCAGGAAGCCCCAGTCGCCAACACGTGATCTTTGCACGAGTCGGGCACCGCGACAGCAAGTTCTGCGAACGCAACAACCACATGAACAGCACAGTTTAAGGTCGCATTAGCAATCGCGACATAGCGACAATCAACATTGCCCCTTGCTAAGGTGAATCCTTCATGACAACTGTGTTGATTGTCACTCAGCCTGAAGAAGTGCGGCACCTGATGCCGTGGGCAATGATGCTGGCCGACTCGCGAGGCAGCGAACTGGCTGTGGTTGTCACGCAGCGAAAAAAAGGCGATACGCGTCTTAGTGAATTGCCGATCGTCGCCGCCAGTAATGAATCCGAACTGGCTCAGCACGCCCGCTCAGCAATACTGGCACGAACACAGTCTGGCAACTTTCCGGACAGCCCAGCTTCAGGCCATGAACTATCAGAGGATGAAGTTGAAAGAACGATTGCTGATGCCGCCCTCCCCTTTCACCTTCCTGCTCGGCTGTACCAACTGTCAGGCGAAAACTGGGCGGCTGCAATATCGCATCACATCAGCGAATTAACGCCAACGCTTCTGGTGGTTCCAGCGCCCGCCATCGCGCGAGACGGAAACGTTCAACAGGAATGGCAGTCGTCACTATTGAACGCTCCGGATTGTGACGTTGTCTTAATGCGAGACGACGCGGTTGCAGTTACGGGACAGCTATCAGTTGCCGTTTTTCTGCGTGACCATGCAGATAATGAAAAAGCGTTGAGCTATTCAGCCAACCTGGCCGCTCGATTTGAAGGGAAGGCCACCGCCGTCTATATCGAACCGGCCATCGGTGACGACGCCGAATCCATCGGACGTCGGCAGGTAGACGCCGACCTGAATCGCCTGTTAAGCCCGCGCTTGCGACACTTATTCACATCCCACGTTATTGTGGCCAGTTCAGAAGAACTGGCACTTCAGCAAATCAAGCCCGGCGATTACGACCTGCTTATTTTCGGAACACGCGATCTGAAAGAAATGCGGCGATTTCTGCAAGCCAGCCCCGTCGGCGGAGCAGAGACTTTAAGTTCACTGCCTGCTGTTGCTGTACTTCATCGCGGCGTTTCATTCAGCGGATATTTGCGAAACAGCTGCGACAACTGGTTAAGATCGTTCATTCCGCAGCTGTCGCGAGAAGAACGTATTAATCTTGTCTCTCGCATTCAGACCAGTTCTCAGTGGGACTTCGATTTTGTTTGTCTGATTAGCCTGGCAACCATGATCGCCTGTCTGGGGCTGGCAGAAAATTCCGGAGCCGTCATTGTGGGAGCAATGCTGGTGGCCCCATTGATGACGCCGATTGCAGGCGTCGGCCTCGGCGTCGCTCACGCCAACGCTTATCTGACAAAGGTTGCATTCCGCACAGCCTTAAAAGGATTCGCGACCGCTATTTTACTCGGGGTAATGTTTGGCATTGTCGTCCAGGGATGTGCAAAGCTGGGGTGGCTGGCACCGTTAGCAAATCCAGCGCCCACCATCAGTGAATTTGCACCAACAGCGGCAAAGGCATTTCCGACGGAAATGGAAAACCGCATGCGTCCACAGTTCTACGACCTGCTGATCGCGCTTGCCAGTGGAGTCGCGGCCGCCTACGCCATGGGACGACCCAACCTGTATTCCGCCTTGCCAGGAGTCGCCATTGCTGCAGCACTAGTGCCACCCATTGCGACATCCGGAATTGCATTTGCCCACGGAGAATTCACTCGAGGAGCAGGAGCCTTACTGCTGTTCCTCACCAACATGGTGACCATCATTCTGGGCACGTCCATGGTCTTTCGAGCGGTCGGAATCAGATCCCAAAAAGCCGGCCCCAATGCCGCCCGCTGGCCTCGCTACACGCTGTTTACTCTGGTCGTTCTGTCAGTGCTGATCACAATTGTCATTGAACTGAAAAACCGATCTGCCGTCTAACGACTCAGCGACGCACTGCTCCAACTCTGTGTTGGTTCTTGTTGGACCGAATTAATTGCAGGATGAGACAAATAAAAGTCAGCCTCGCAAATTTCTGGCGGCAACCGCCAAACCGGTTCCAAAACACGCAGCAGCAAACAGCGACCATCCAAAGCCCTTGCGGGATAATGCTTGATTAGATCAAGCTTGCCTCGGGAATTTCAAATTAACGCTTAACTCCGACCGCCCCTCCTACCCAGGCTTAAATTACCAATTACTTCACATGCGCCGACCTAAGTGAACTCTCGCACCGCAGGC
>CALFSX010000242.1 GCA_937916515.1 uncultured Planctomycetaceae bacterium
GAAACACGTCGCCTTTTTCAACTGCCCATCAAACACAACTTTCTACAGTAACTCCTTGTCAGGCGAACTCAAGATCTGACTTAGGCAAAATCATCGGCCCTTTTATCCAATCAGAATCAGCGTCTCGGCGTTCAAGCATACATTCCAGACGCGTCATCACAAATGTTCGAGCCAGCAGCGCCAGCCCGCCGTAGACACCGAAGTTTAAAAACACGATCAGCAAGTCATTGGCTGGAAACCAACTGTTGCGGTACATCTCTCGCAGGTCGTGCCATTCGTTCAAAACAGTCACAATTCCGGGACTGCTGAAGAACCACAGCGGAAAATCGTTAGGCTGGCAATCGAACGAAATCAACAGCAGAACCCCAATCAACATAGGCACAAAACACAGACATAAGACGGCCACCAAAGTTGCCATCATGGCTTTCATTTGAGTATTCATTTTCAACCCAAAATAAACGGCCATCCATTTGATCAGATGCATATAAATAAACGCATTGCCAAGAGCACACACGAAAAACACGGCAGACGCAACAAGCCACGAAAAGGACATCGGATAAACTCGTCGGTCAGAACCGTAGTAAGACGTCGCAGAATCATACGCTAAAGTGATCGTTGAGTGATTTACACGAACAGCAATTACGTTGAAACAGCCAGTCATCAGCACAACGGCCAGCAACACCCAAATCAAGCGATTAACGCCAGCAACTTTCTGCCCCAGAATTTCTCGATTGCTTAGTGGTGCGACAAGCAGAGATTCCAGTGTTTGTTGTTCACGCTCTTTGGCAAACAAGCGACATGTCAGGCTCATCACAATCAACAACGCGACAATCAACAGCACCATACTGAACATGACGGCCACGTCGTCGTCGTAACGAGTTTCAGCAATCGCCCAGGCTTCAAACAAAAACAGGCCTAAAACACCAAGCACCTGCACCCAGATTTTGTTAACCAGGCCACGTCGAGATTCACGCCAGTGGATCGGCCGCTCGTCTGGCAAGCTGGTGGCCCTGCGATCAGCTTTCAAAGAATCATCCTGGTCTGCCGATACAGTCGCCCCTCCAAACAGGCTTTTCAATTGTGCCAATCTTCGACGAAAAAATCCGGACAGACGCTTTTGAAAAGAGAACGCAGACCCAAAGCTGAACCACACCAATGCAAACCTTGCGGCGATTGGGAAACACAACGTCACAATCACCGAAGGAGCGACCATGCCTATGGTCTGTTGCCAGCCTGTTCCGCGATCAACAAACATGACCATCAGGTAGCCAGGAAACAGCAGAAATTCTTCGTTCGGCATGGAGGACATGAAATTGATTCGCGGCAAAATCTCCAGTTCCACCAAAACCGGCCAGGCGAAATACATGCAGGCCAGAATCAGGTACGTCATCCAAAACGCAGCGATTCCGGATTCCAGCAACGCTGAACAAAACACAGCCACCGCCGTCACCTGCAGCACGATAAAGAACAGCAGAGCAATCCCCAACAGTGAATCAGACATCGTTACGCCGCCGAACAGATAGCAAATCGCAAACAACGGAGATGCGACAAGTACCAGCGACATCAGTGGCAGCATGCGTGAAAATATCTTTTCCACCACAATGCCACCAGGCGACAACTTCGAAATCAACAGCAGTCCAAGAGTCTGTTTCTCTTTTTCCGTTGTGATCGCACTGCAAGCCATCGCAGGCGCCAAGGCGTAGATTGTGACCATCAATGTCACAAACAAAATGGCCGTCATCTCACTGCCCTGGCCAAGCATGTACATCATGTTGACGGCTCGCGACGTCATGCTGGCATAAGCGGTCAGAAAGACCAGAGCGAACACGGCCAAGCAAACAACGCGCAATGCATACGTGCGTTTTCGCTGAGCCAACTCAATCAGCTCGCGCTTGATGAGTGGCATCTCAAGCAATGACAGAATTCGTTTCAGTGTCATGATCGGCGTCAGGCAAAGCAAAAACTGGCTTTAGTAATCGCGAAGTCGGTCTGCAACAGCTTTTCACACAACCAGTTTCACTGATGGCCGCGCAAGGCAAGCGTCACATGACCGATTCGTCATGGTCTCAGTTTTGTTTGAAGATCCGAAGCCCCGAAAGCAGAAAATGCATAATTCCGGGGGATTTGACCGCCAGATCCACATTCCGCTCGTCGTGACACTCTAACAATCTATTCCGCGTCAGGCTGGCGTTCGCCCAGTTCTCGGTCAAGATCAAGCATCGCAGATGGGTCGTCTTTCAGCATGTTGAACTTAGCCACAATTTCTCGAACGCTCTTTTCTTCTTCCACCTGTTCAGTAATGAACCATTGCAGTTCAACCAGTGCGGCAAACGCTTTTTCGTTGTGAGCAAGTTCGTACAGATCGTTAATGGCTTCACTAACAGCGTGCTCCTGCTCCAGTGCACATTGGAAAACGTGAGGAATGGAGTTGAAGTCGCTGGGAGGAGCCGGAAGTGCCTCCAGCTTCACCTTGCAACCGCGAGCAATCAGAAAATTATACAGCTTCATGGCGTGACCATGTTCTTCCTGACTCTGCAGCTGCATCCACCTGGCACTGCCAAGAAAGTTATTCAGCTCACAATAGGCGGACATGCCAAGGTAAGAATATGAGGAACTCAGTTCCATGCGGATCTGTTTGTTAAGAGCGTCCTGAACAACCGGTGGTAGCATTTTTGTCTCCTGAAAGTTTCGTCAAAGTGAGTGATTGTAAAGAGTCGCGCAAAGTTCAACAACAAACGAATCTTCTGGATTACAACCGCCGTCCCATGCAAAACCGCTGGGCAAGCAAAGCGGCATTTCGACATAAACGTAAAATCGTGCAGCGGAGCGAATTAGGCAAAGTCCTGACTTCACACACGCTAACGTCCCGATTAGGACAGAAATTTCCTGAGGACAACAATTTGTGCGGCAAATCGAAACCCTTGACGATTCTGGACAATTGGCTGACTGATCAATCGGAACATGTCCGGGGCAATTCTGGAATTTGGCATTTCAAGAATCTGAACAGGTTCCTCTTGTCTGCAGATATTCCAGATGTCATGATCAGATGGCCAATGGCTGAAGACCGTGCCTTTAGGTATGGCTGCGATGCTTGGCATTTGTTGAGAAACTGAATTGAGCGACTTTCTGTCCTTTCCTCACCGCTTCTCCAGTCACAAATCCACCGCCGGACTATGGCGAACGGTTTTGATTCCGGTCGCGATTTGCCTTGCGTTTGCCGCCAGCATCGCAACATCTAATACCAAACGGACAGGCGAAACTCAGTTCGCCTGCATTAACGTTGTATCGACTTCTGCGAACGTGGTCACAAACGATGGTGACGACTTAGTCAGTACCGCAGCAAAGCGTAACTGCCGAAACACTGAGACAGCAAACCGCGACTGTGTTATTGAGCACGCCTTGCCGGTAAGCATTAGAAATTCGCCAACATCGGTCACCGAATCCGGCGTGAACACTTCCAGAGTGTCCCCGGTGGTTGTGGGTAGAGTGCTTAACGAACAGTTTTCAGCACAACCTCTGCTTTGGCGACTTCTGCCTCGCCACGCGTTTGGGCCGCATTCCGCCGCTGTTTGCGGTAGCCCGACGCTTTATCAATTAAACGTGCTGCGGCGGACTTAACCGGGCCTTGAAGCAGTGGCGTCGCGTGGAACGTTACCCGCGACACAACGCTCCGTTGGTGCTGCTTGCTGAGTATCATATCACCGTACGCTGCGCGATTCGAATTCAGCCAACCAACCCCGAGTCCCTGTGCCCATTTGGCGCGAGTCACGCTCGATGATCAACGGTTCGCAAGCGCCAACAACGTCGTCACAGGTGCACGCGCAACTGCAAAGCGACCTATTTTGATATCCAAATGCCATCTCATATGAAAGTTCTCAAGATGAAAAACGTAAATCCAAAGCCTATTTCAGTCACATCCGAAGACAATGAATCTGAAAAGATCGTGCTGAAGGCTGCCAGGTTTTCCGACGCGGGAAACCATGAAGGGGCACTTCAGATTCTTTCGAATGCACACAGCCAAGCGACCCACGTTGTCAACGCCAGAGGTGTCTGCCAGATGCGTCTTGGACGAAACGCAGACGCTTTGAAAACGTTTCGGTCATTTGTAATGCAGTCGGGCTGCACGTGGATGAAACGCGAACTACCAGTAGTTTACCGCACCAATTTTGTGACCGCCATTCTGCTTTCGAATCTTCCCAATGGCGTGCGAGATACACTTGCAGAAATTTCGGAAAAAGACCATCCATCAGTTATGCGATTGCAAGACGCTGTCAACGCGTGGCAGAAAAGCCTTTCGTGGTGGCAAAAGTTAAACTGGAAGCTGGGAGTTGTTCCTGCAGTTCCACTGACGATTGATTTTGTACCTGGCCAGTTTATCGATTCTTTACCCGCGTCTCCGGCACCTCCCAGGCAAAATTTAAATCAACCTTCGCAACAAGTGACTAACCAGCTTGCCTAGCATGGGCTTCGCCTTTGCACCGGTGGAATGGCATGCGGAATCAAATGGAAACGCGTCATCCGCTGAGCCGTTCCGCTGTCGCGATGAAATTATGCGCACCATGCTCTCATTGTTTTGAATAAAACCTTAACTTCACAGCTATACGTTTCCCGCCTGCGATGCGTGGATCGCACTCTGTTCAACACAAAACTGGCTTCGAGAAATCTTCTATTTATGTTCGCCTATTTACTGATCGCGACCGGCCTGATCACACTTGTGTTCGGTGCCGAATGCCTGGTTCGCGGCGCGTCCCGCCTGGCAGGTTTGGTGAGAATTTCTCAACTGACGATTGGACTCACCGTCGTCGCGTTCGGCACAAGTGCGCCTGAGCTAGCTGTTTCGGTGGCGTCGTCGCTGTCCGGCCGAGCTGACATTGCGGTGGGGAACGTTGTGGGCAGCAACATTTTTAACGTACTTTTGATATTGGGGCTTTCCGCCATAATCACTCCTTTAATTGTCGATCGCAAATTAGTACGTTTTGACGTGCCCTTGATGATCGGCGCATCACTGCTGACATGGTGGTTTTGCCTGGATGGACTTGTTGATCGCATGGAGGGCGCTATTCTGTTTGCCGGAATCCTGACATTCACTGGACGATGCCTAATTGTTGGAAGACAGGAATCCAGAGCATCTCGGCAGGATGCAAGTACAGCAATTGAAGAATTTGACGATCATGCATCAGTGAACCGCCGCAATCGCGTTTCCGGAATTCTGTGGCAACTGTTTCTTGCTGCGGGTGGCCTGACACTGCTGGTGCTGGGAGCCGCGTGGCTTGTCGATGGGGCGACTGAAGTGGCGCGCCGTTTCGAAGTCAGCGAACTGGTCATTGGCCTGACGATCGTCGCAGCCGGTACGTCACTTCCGGAGTTGGCGACATCCATTGTCGCCGCAATGAAAGGAGAACGAGACATTGCGGTAGGAAATGTCATCGGAAGCAATTTGTTCAATCTGCTGGGAGTGCTCGGGCTAACGGCCATCGTCTCACCAAACGAAATTGCAGTGGCGAATCAGGCAGTGCAGTTTGACATTCCGATAATGGTTGCGGTATCAGTCGCCTGCCTACCGGTCTTCATGACCGGTTACCTGATCACCCGCTTGGAAGGCGGAATGTTTCTCGGTTACTTCATCGCCTACACCATCATTCTGGTGTTGATGGCGGCAAACAACGATGGACTGCCATCAGTTCGAAAGTGGATGTTCGAGTTTGTTATTGCGGTAACGATGATAACTCTTGTCTTTACAATCTTCAGATTGTGGTTTCAAAAAAAGTTGACGCAGGGCGGTTCTGGGATAACACAATTCACCGACTTGGAAAAGCAGAAAACGCCGAAACGTTTTTGATCTATCACCATCAACGAATTCGAAACACGACCGTGCGTTTGCCGCGACAAACTAAGACTGCCAACTACCTAGTAAATGCTATTGGACTTCGAGTTTGAAGCAGCGTTACGTCTACGCAGGATTATGTGCGTGCCGGAGGCAGCTCCAGATTCAACAACAGAAATACGATTCGTGATGATGGTTCTTGCGTCGATCGACAGTGAGGCGTTGCTGCTGAAGGTGATTCTGCAGTTGATTGTCATTATCGCCTTCGCGCGGATCGGAGGCTGGATCTTCAAAAAGCTGGGGCAGCCGCAGGTTGTTGGAGAAATCGCCGCCGGACTGCTGTTGGGACCTTCCTGCTTCGGCCGTCTAAGCCCCACAATTTCAGCTCAGGTTTTCTCAGATGACACCGGCCAGATATTTCTGGTGCTGGGACAGTTGGGATTGGTCTTCCTGATGTTCATCGTCGGCCTGGAATTCGACTTCGGCCACCTGCGAACGATCGGTCGCACGGCAGGCACGGTCGCTCTGGCAGGTATCGCTCTGCCATTTGCAATGGGAGCATGCCTGGCCTATTTCATCCACGACAGCGTTGCGGCGGAGTACAGCAAGCCAGGTTTCATTCTGTTCATGGCGACGGCTTTGTCGATTACCGCGATTCCAATCCTGGGACGCATCATGATGGAATTTGGAATCACGCGAACTCCGTTGGGCGTGCTGACGATTTCTGCGGCCGCCGTTGATGATGCCGTTGGCTGGATTCTGCTGGCCGCCGTGAGTGCGGCAGTTCGGGGATCGTTTTCGCTTCTGCCCGTGTTGCAAATGCTGGGTTGGACGGCACTGTTTATCGCAGCCGTGTTTTTTGTGGTACGACCAATTGTCTGTCGCTGGAGCCAACGCATTCTAAACAGCAACAACGGAGAATTGCCTCTGGTTCCGTTTTCCATTGTGCTGCTGCTGGTGCTTACGTCTGCTGTCGTGACGAACGGGATTGGCATCTTTTCGATCTTCGGCCCTTTTGTGCTGGGAGCATCTTTGTGCGACCAGAAGGCTTTGCAGACAGCGATTCGCCTGCGGCTGGAACAATTCGTGACCGCCTTCTTTCTGCCCGTATTTTTCACGTACACCGGGCTGCGCACAAATATCGGAACTCTGGATTCTGCGATGCTTTGGATTGTGTGCGGGCTGGTCATCACCGTCGCCACCGTGGGCAAAGTGGTTGGCTGTGGCGTTGCAGCTCGACTGGGAGGAATGTCGTGGCGAGACAGCGCCAGCGTTGCCATCATGATGAACACGAGAGCACTCATGGGATTGATCGCCGTCAGCATCGGACGCGACCTTGGCGCAATACCAGACACAATCTTTTGCGTGATGGTGATCATGTCCATCGTGACAACGTTAATCACAGCTCCGATATTGCGGCGTTTACAGCCCATCAGCAGCTGACGCCAGAAAGCGTTCGGTCGCCGATCTGAGACGCTGAACGCACGAGTACCCATGGCCTGGGGGACGGTGTTAACGATCGCCGGGATAATGATGCCTATAAATCAACAGGGCGGCTGCCGGGCATCGTGTTGCAAAAAGGCAACGGCGGGATAGTGCCCGCATCATCGGCATGTTGCGAACCGGAATCATTCGCTCCGAAACCTCTCGGCAAAAAAACGGACCGGCTGCCGAGTCGAAACCTATGTTTCATTCGAAAACGTGCGCTCGGATTTTATGCTGACAGTGGCATGCCGAGACGCGAATGGACCGGATTCGACGTGAAACAGCTATGTGCGGCATCACCGGAGTTCTTTATGCCGATCGAAATAGATCGGCTGACAAAACCATCCTTCAGGCGATGGGCGATGCGATTGCGCACCGTGGTCCGGACGGGGAAGGCTTTTTCCGAGCTAACAACGTAGGATTGGTTCACCGCCGTCTGGCGATCATCGACCTGGCAGGCGGTGACCAGCCAATCGCCAACGAAGATGAATCGGTGCAGGTTGTCTTCAACGGCGAGATCTATAACTACCCGGAATTGCGAAGTCAGCTTGAAGGCCGAGGCCACGTCTTCCGTACAAACTCGGATACGGAAGTGCTCGTACATTTGTACGAAGACTTTGGCTGCGATCTGGTTAACCACCTTCGAGGCATGTTTGCGTTTGCATTGTGGGACGCTCGCCAACGAAAGCTGATGCTGGCTCGCGACCATCTGGGCCAGAAGCCCCTTTACATCTATCGAGACAACGAAAAGCTGCTGTTTGGGTCTGAGCTGAAAGCAATTCTGGCTCACCCAAACGTCGATCGCACGATCGCTCCCGAAGCTGTTGAAGACTACCTGACGTTCGGAGTGATTCCTGGCGAACGCAGCATCTTCAATCGAATCAAACGACTTCCTGCGGCTCACTATGTTCAGGTTGACGGAGAGAGTATTTCCAAAACCCCGACTCGGTACTGGCAGTTGTCATTCGACAATGAAGTCACAGCGTCGGATGAAGAATGGAAGCAGCGGATCGCCGAGAAAATTCGCGAAAGCGTTCGCGCTCATTTGATTGCTGATGTACCAGTCGGAGCATTTCTTAGCGGTGGCCTCGACAGCAGTGCCATCGTGGCGTCGCTGGCCGAGATCATTGATGAACCAGTTCAGACGTTCTCCATTGGCTTTCAGGAAAAGCAGTTTAGCGAATTGCCTCATGCAGAAGCCGTCGCAAAACACTTCGGAACGAATCATCGAGAACAGGTCGTCACACCGGACGCCGTTCGAGATCTCGACGACCTGGTCTTCTTCTACGACGAACCATTCGCTGACGCATCTGCGATTCCAACGATGGCGGTCGCTCGAATGGCGGCTCAGCACGTCAAGGTCTGCCTGTCTGGTGATGGCGGCGACGAAGCTTTCGGCGGTTACGCTCGATACGGGCACGACTTAAAAGAAGCCGAGATCCGCGACCGAATACCTCGTTGGTTTCGACGTACAGCCCTGCGTCCGCTGGCAGCCATCTGGCCGAAGGCCGACTGGTTGCCTCGCCCAATGCGATTGCAATCGCTGCTGCAAAACCTGTCTCTGGATCCGGCCGCCGCGTATGCGAACACGATTTCCACGTGCCGAGTCGGTATGCGCGCACAACTGTTGAATCCAAGCTTCCGGGACGCAGTCAGCGATCACCGACCGGAAGCGTTTGCCGAGCAGGCGTTTCTGTCGGGCAACCGTGATGCTCTTAGTGGAATGCTGGCGGCCGACACAAACTTCTTTCTGCCAGACGACTTCTTAACGAAAGTCGATCGAGCCAGCATGGCGTTTGGTCTGGAAGTTCGGCCGCCGCTAATTGACTTTCAGCTGATGGAACTTGCCGCTTCGATGCCTTCCAGTCTGAAGGTCCGCAATGGTTCGAAGAAGTGGGTGATGAAGGAAGTCTTTGAAGCTCGACTTCCAAAAAAACTGGCACATCGCGCAAAGCAGGGTTTCGAAATTCCCATTGATGCATGGTTGCGAGGTCCGTTGCGATCACAAATTGAAGACGTCGTGCTTCAGCCGCACGCTCCGATTGCACAATACATCAACACAGAACATGTTGGCCGCATATTCAAATCGCACTGCAATCAAACGGGGAGATTTGGGCAGGTGCTTTGGTCGCTGCTGGTGCTTGGCCGCTGGCTGGACCACTACGGTTCAGGAACTTCTCGACCTCGCGACGAGCGAACTTCTGCGTCAACCGAACAAACAGAAAAAGTGATCAGCAGATGACAGTTATCATGCCTACAACTGAAGCGAAACCCACAGGTGCAAAGTCGCCGCGTGGCTGTACGGAGATTCCGTTCGACCTTGTTTCACCATCGTCGGGAAAATTGCGGCACGCTCCAATCACCAGCGGAATGTGCTTGCCGAAGGGCACGCTATTCGACGCAGGCGAATGGCTGGTCGAAGGTGTTAGCGGAGCACACATTCCCGCTCAAACGGAAGTGCTGAATCGCTGGAGCGACGGCAGCGTTCGTTGGCTGCTGGCTCGGTTTGCTCCCAGTCGAATCACGCCCGGTCGAACATCGTGCGCGCTAATTCGGCCCGAAAAACGACCGCAACATGCTTCTGGTTCGGCCACTTTGCGAAAGGCCGACGAAGGGCTTTTGGTAACGCTGCGAAACGACAAAGCCGCTTCGGCGATTTCGACGTTCAAACTCACACCAGAGCTAATCGGTCAGCATCATCAAAGCCTTGCGGTTGTCATTGATACGATCGACCAGGAAACAGTTGGCAATGTGTGCTGTGTATTTTCAGTCAGCGCCAGCGTTGTTGATGTACCGTTTGTCAGGATTCAACTACGCATTGAAGTTTGGCCTGCCAGCGGGACAGTCCAAATCGATTCGCGTATTCGCAACACTCGTAGAGCCCACCACAAGGGAGGATTGTGGGATCTGGGCGACGAAGGTTCGTTCAGCTTTTGCGGCTTTCAGTTAAACATCGAAAGCGAAGACGTAAAAGACGGAAAGATATGCTGGAGGTCTGAAACCGGTTCAAGCGGCCACGAATGTCCTGCAGAAGATGGCCTTCAGATCCTGCAACACGGCAGCGGTTCGGCTGCTTGGGCCAACACGAATCATGTTGATGCCGACAATCGTTCGACGGTAGTCACACGAGGCTATCAAGCCAGTTCTTCCGCTGGAATCTTCCGAGGCTATCGAAGTCAGCCAATCGTTTGCCTGTTCAACGAAGACTCACAACTAACGCTTGCAGTGCCTGAATTCTGGCAACAGTTTCCTGGCAGCGTGGAAGCGAACAAGGCGGGATTCTGCGTCGGTTTGTTCCCGCTTGCGGCCGGACAGACGTTTGAACTTCAGGGCGGCGAACAGAAAACTCAGACGGTGTGCCTGTCGACACGAGCGGCAAATGGCGAACTTGATCATTTGAATTGGGTTTACGACCAGCCGCGGATTGTCCAGTCCGCGGAATGGGTTCGCGACGCAGGCGTGATTTCATGGCTTCCGAAGACGACGGACTTGCACGATGAGTCAACCGGACGCTTTCAACGATACATTCGTGAAGCGACAACCGACGAGTTCAGCATGAACGCTCGCAGAGCAAAGATCGATGAATTTGGCTGGCGCAACTTCGGCGATATTCCCGCCGACCATGAACAGGCTCATTACGCTGGCAGCAACACAATCATTTCGCACTACAACAATCAATTCGATTTGATTTTCGGCGGAATTCAAAACCTAATCGTGTCCGGCGATGCCTCGTGGTTCGATCTGTTCGCCCCCATGGCACGGCACATGATGGACATCGACGTCTACCACACAGACGAAGATCGAGCATGCTTTAACGGTGGACTGTTCTGGCATACCGACCACTATGTGGATGCGAAGACTGCAACTCACAGAACGTATTCCAAACACAATGCAACGGGCAATGCCGGATACGGCGGAGGCCCATCAAACGAACACAACTACACAACAGGGTTGATGTTTTATCACTTCCTCAGCGGTAATCGCGAGGCACGTGACACTGTTGTTTCGCTGGCAGATTGGGTGATCAATATGGACGACGGATCGAAGACAATCTTCGGCCTGTTTGATTGTGGAGCAACCGGTCTGGCGTCTTCAACCGTGTTCGAAGATTTTCACGGGCCTGGACGAGGCGTGGGAAACTCAATCAACGCGCTGATTGATGGCTGGATTCTGACTCGTGACGAAAAATACATTTCCAAAGCAGAACAGCTCATTCGACGTTGCGTCAGCCCAAAACAAAGCTGCGACGAACTGCACCTTGCCGACGCTGAAGGGCACTGGTCGTACACTGTCTGCATGACGTCACTTGGACGATACTTGATTGAGAAACTGGAAGCCGGGCAACTTGACGAAAACTACGACTACGTTCGCCAGACTCTGGCCAACTATGGCGAATGGATGGTGAAGAACGAAAAGCCAACCCTGTCGGAGCCCGAATCACTTGAGTACCCCACAGAAGCCTGGGCGGCTCAGGATCTTCGGAAAGCGAACGCTCTGAGAATTGCCGCTTCATGCACGGACGACGCAGCAGCAGAAGTGCAAATGCGTCAGAAGGCAGATGAACTTAACGACGCGGCCTGGAATGACTTGTATCGGTTCGGCAAACAACACCTGACAGCGCGCTGCCTTTCGATTGTGATGACCGAAGGACTGAGAGACGTCTTTCACAGAACGTGCCAGCCAACATACATGCCTCCGGCCAGGGTGAAATGCAGTCCTGGACCGTGGTCGATGTTTGTGCCCCAGAAGATTCGAGTCAAGCGGGCGCTCAAAAATCCGATGAAGGCCGCTTTGGCCGCGACGTGTGTGTTAAAACCCAGTCGAGTTTGGCAGGCCGTTAAGGCACTTCGCCGGCAGCTTTAGAGCCATGAACGGCGATTCAGCTTCAGCAATAAGAACGAGAACAGGCAACAGAGTTCGGAACACACAGAATGATTCAGGCAACCGCAAATCCAATCACCCAGCAACGCGCAAAGACGGCGCGTCCCACCATCTGTCATGTCATTCATGCTCTGGGGGTTGGTGGAGCCGAAATGCTGGTCGATGTGATGGTGCGTCGACTCAGTGAACAATACCGATGCGTTGTTGCTGTTCTGGACGAAGTTGGAGAACTCGGCGAGAAACTTCGCGCTGATGGCTTTGTTGTTAAACACCTGCATCGACAGCCGGGAATCGATCGCGGTTGCGCCAAGCGACTGGATGCGTTTGCTCGCCGTGAAGGAGCGAAAGTTCTGCACGCACATCAGTACACGCCCTTCTTTCAGGCGATGCTAAGTCGCGGCTTGTTGGGCAGGCGACCTGTCCTGCTGACTGAGCACGGTCGGCATTTTCCGGATCTTCCAAGTCGCAAGCGAAGTGTGGTCAATCGTCTGTTGCTACGAAAGCAGGACCGACTTGTTGGTTGCGGCGGTGCTGTTCGCCAGGCGCTCATTAATAATGAAGGCCTGCCCGCAGATCGCATTGACGTGATTTACAACGGAGTCGACCTGAATGCGTTGTCGAAGCCTTCCGTCGGCGCACGAGATCGCATCCGTCGCGAGTTCGGTTTCGCCGATGATGATTTTGTGGCCGTTCAGGTTGCCAGATTACACGAACTTAAGGATCACGTCACGGCCGTCAAAGCAATTGAAGAAGCTCGACGCTCGGCTCCCAACATTCGACTGCTAATTGCCGGAGAAGGCGATCAACGACCAGTGATTGAACGGGCCATTAAAGAACGAAATCTTGAATCACACGTGGTGTTGGCAGGAAACCGTTCTGACGTTCCTGATCTACTGGCTGCTTCTGACGCTTTTCTAATGAGCAGTATCAGCGAAGGCATTCCGCTGACGATTATCGAAGCCATGGCGGCCGGCATTCCCGTTGTTTCGACCGCCGTCGGTGGCATTCCCGAAATGGTTCAACACGACGTGAACGGCTTTCTGGCAGCCGCTGAGGATTTCTCGGGGTTAGCCCGAAGCCTGGTGCGGCTCTATCAGCAGCCGGCACTGCGACAAGCTATTTCAGCTGCCGGTCGAGAAACCGCAGAACGCGATTTTTCGCTGGACGGAATGCTGAACGGCTACAGCCGAACGTATCAGGAGATGCTTCGTGATTGCTGAAAACATCTCAAGACCCGCATCGCTGATTGTGTTCTCTGATGACTGGGGGCGGCACCCGTCGTCTTGCCAGCATCTGATCAAACAACTGCTTCCCGATTACAACGTGCTGTGGGTCAACACAATCGGCACTCGCGCGCCAAGATTTGATCTGGCAACGATAAAACGCGTCACCGAGAAGCTGAAACAGTGGACTCAAAAAAAACAGGAATCAACCGAAGAAGGAGATTCGACTGCCAACCATGCGAATCTGACGGTTGTAAATCCTCGCATGTGGCCATGGTTCAGTCGATCACACGACCGACAGTTGAATTCGTGGCTGTTGTCCAGGCAACTGGCACCAATGATCAATAATCTGCCTCAACCCGTCACCGCCATCACCACGCTGCCAATCACGGCAGATCTTGTCGGACTGCTACCCGTTGATCAGTGGATCTATTATTGCGTCGATGACTTTGGAGAATGGCCGGGACTTGATGGAAATACGCTTCGCGAAATGGACGTGCGAATGATTCAGAAAGCGGACCGCATTGTCGCTGTCAGTGAACATCTGCAGTCAATGATCCGTTCCTGCGGTCGAAGTTCAACCCTGTTGACTCATGGGGTGGACCTTAATTGCTGGCAACAGTCTTCGAAAACGCTAAGCGTTTCCGACATATTACCAGCCGATGCCACCGGACCGCTGGCTGTTTTCTGGGGCGTTGTCGATCGCCGATTGAATTCCGAAATGATCATATCGCTGTCGGAACAAATGAAAGACGGCCACATTCTGCTGGTTGGACCGCAACAGGACCCCGACGAAAGAATCCTGAATCTTCACAATGTTCACACTCCCGGACCGCTGCCGTTTTCAAGCCTGCCGGCGTTGGCAAAAACGGCAGACGTGCTGATCATGCCCTATGCAGACCTTCCCGTCACACGAGCGATGCAACCTTTAAAAATGAAGGAATATATGGCCACCGGTCGCCCGGTTGTTGTCAGCAATCTTCCGGCAGTGGCTGAATGGAGCGACTGCCTTGATGTGGTTTCCAGCCCTAAGGACTTCGCCGAAATCGTGATTCAAAGAGTCACGTCCGGAATTCCTGACGTACAGTTGGACGCGCGGACACGTTTACGAGGCGAAAGCTGGGCGTCAAAGGCAAGACAACTGGAACGGAGTATATCACTGCAGCAAATGCAAATGCCGCAGGATTCAGCGGGCGAAGTCAACACAACAAAAACAAAGCTGCTGCAGGAAACTTTTGAGGGAACGTCAAGTGCCAACTGAAACCAACAACAACGAGCGACCGTTCGTCCTTCACACACGAGTCGTCACGGGAACCGGTGGTGGTCCCGAAAAAACTATTCTGAATTCGCCGCGATTTCTGGCGAAACATGGAGTCGATTCGGCATGCCTGTTCATGAAGCCGCCCGCAGACCCCGGGTTTGCTTCACTTCAGGCAAAGGCAGCAGCTTCTGGAGCTGAAATTATTGGCGTAGATGACAAAGGGCCCTTCGACCGACAGGTCGTGAAAGACTGTATTCGCATTTGCAAAGAACGCAACGTCGCCATCTGGCACGCTCACGATTACAAAAGCAACGCTCTGGGATTGCTGATTAAACGATTCCACCCTATGCACCTTGTCACGACAGCTCACGGCTGGGTTCGATTCACTTCGCGAACGCCGCTGTACTATTGGATTGATCGATTCTGTATGAAACGGTACGACCGAGTCATCTGCGTATCACAGGATCTGTACGAAGCCTGCCAGAAGTCGCGGGTTCGAGAACAATCGCTACGACTGATCGACAACGCAATTGTCATTGATGACTACAATCCAGCGCCGCCAACCAAAAGTGAACGCTGGCGATTTGGCTTTGATGATCAGCACCTGGTGCTTGGTGCTGTCGGTCGACTATCGGAAGAAAAAGGCTTTGACCACTTGATCAATGCCGTTTATCGACTTGTCCGCAGCGGCCATCAGATCGGACTTCTGATTGCCGGAGAAGGGCACCTGAAGGAAGCTCTACAAAAACAGATTGACACACTGGAACTGCAAAACCACGTGCAGCTTGTGGGATACCTGAAGGACCCGCGAGAACTTTATCGAGCGATCGACGTGTTTGTACTTAGCAGCCTGCGAGAAGGCCTGCCGAACGTGGTCCTGGAAGCCATGGCGTCGCAACGTGCCGTGGTAACAACCAATGTTAACGGCATTCCTCGGTTGGTTACCGACGGAGTCAATGGTGTCGTCGTCGATACCGATTCCGTAGACGCTTTGCACAATGGAATTCAGCAGCTTCTGGAAAACCCCGCACATTGCCAAAGTCTTGCAGCCGCAGGACGAAGCACGGTTGAACAGCATTTCAGCTTCGAAAAACGCATGGAAAAGATCGTCGACGTTTATCGCAGCCAAAGCACCACGCTGGCTCAAAACATTTCAGCAGTGGCTACAGCTGTCCCCAAGTGCGAGTTGGTGCTTGGCTAATCGCAACGAAAACGCCTTCCCATCCCGCTGTCGTCGCCTGCGGCGTGTAGTCGGCAACGCAACTTAATTCAACAAGACATAAACGATGTCCACAATGGAATGCCTTAAAGCGCAGACAATGATTATTCATGGCGCAACCGCTGTGCCGCAGGGTTGGAACGATTACCTGCAGCGATGGGGGTATGATGGCTTTCACTTGCGCAGCGAATGGGCCAACGTATTTTCCGGCGCATTGAAACATCAACCACGATTTTTGTGGGCGAAGTCCGGCAACCAAATTGTGGGCGTGCTTCCGCTGATGTTTGTTTCAGGACCGATCTTCGGCCGTTTTCTGGCCAGCCAGCCGTACCTGAACACTGGCGGTGTGCTTGCCGATTCTGCTGACATCGCAACCAGGCTGATCGACCACGCCGTGGAACTTGCTGACGAACTGGACGTGAAGCATCTGGAACTGCGTCACGAACAGCACGTCGAACACGCCAGAATGAACGCAACTGCTACCGAAAAAGTGCATATGCGTCTGCATCTACCCGCTACGTCGGAGCAACTTTGGGACAGCCTGAAATCCAAAGTCCGCAGCCAAATTCGCAAGCCATTAAACGACACACAGCTAACGCCCCATTTCGGACAGCACGAACTGCTGGACGACTTCTACAACATCTTCTGTCAAAACATGCGAGACCTCGGGACACCTCCGTTTCCGAAGTCGCTGTTCCGCTCAATGCTGGATGAGTTTGCTGTCAATGCAGAAATCTGCACCATCAAATGCAACGGCAAGTCGATTGCCTCGGGCTTTCTATTGCATGGCCCCGGCACTACGTTAATTCCCAGCGCAAGCGCTCTACGTGAATATAACAAGACCAGCTGCAACATGCTGATGTACTGGCACGCATTAGAGCGAGCGACCAACCGTGGCCAGAACTTCTTTGACTTCGGACGCAGTTCTATCGATGCAGGGACATACAAGTTCAAGAAACAATGGGGAACGGAAGAGTACCCTGCGATTTGGCAATATTACAGCCGAAAGGGCAGCGTGACTGATGCTCGTCCCAACAGCGGCAAGTACGACACCATGATCGAAACATGGAAGAAGCTGCCCGTATGGCTGACAAAGCTGATCGGCCCTACGATCGTCCGCGGCATTCCATAACGCAAATAACTAAAGCCCTGCCTTGATTGAACAGGGCTGGGCTTCGTTGCTAACAACTTTCAAACAGCTATTACTTCCTTCGAATCAGGGCCAGCCAATCGTTTGCGTCGGGTGGCTTTCCGATGGAAACTTCGCCGCCGGCCTTCAGTTCTGTGACAGCGCCAGAAGCAAGTGAACCGCCTTCACGAGGATTGAACCACTGCACTGAGTACTCGCCAGTCTGTTTGGAAAGATCCAACTGGCAGTCGCCTCCGTTCGGCAGGTAAACAAGATAAAGCTCGCCGGACTTTGCCATGCAGTAGCGACGGTTATCGTTCTCTGTGTTCCCAACGAGCTCATCCGCTGGTTGCAGGTCCTGAATTGGGATCTGGTTGTCGCGGAAGAAGTTCAAGGCAATGCGGCAGTAGTCCCAGCTACGATCTCGAGAACGCCAGTCTTCGCAGATCAGATCGTTCTCAGCAAACTGGTAACCGAAGTAGTATTCAACTCCTGCTCCACCGGCCATCAGCGTACCCCACAAAGTCTGTTGGCGGACTTCGTGTTCCGTGTAGATCATCTTGCCGGTTTTGTCCTTGCCGTCGAAGCCGCGGTAGCCAAGATCCGGACACTGTCCATGTGCTGCAGTTCCGGATTCGTCGAACGCAACAACCCATGCTCGGCCAGCTTCTGTTGAAGCCCGAACCCACTTAACAGTTTGTACGTGAGTGTCCTTGATTGCACTGTTCTGTAACGACAAACCTGTTAACTTCGACTTGTCTCCCAGCAGCGGGCCATACACACGGTCCTGATCTTCGGGAAACGTATGCAGAACGATGTTGTGGTTGTACGCGTCCAGTTCGGAAATGTAGTTGATCATGTCCTGTTGCTGTTCGGTGGACTGAGTATTCTCTTCACCCAGATTCCAATTGAGCGCCAGGTTATGGCCGAATCTGGCAATCAGCTCTCGACAATAAAGCTTACGTTGCACGCCCAGGTTTCCGCCATCAAGGCACTCCGGCACGAATCCGCCCTTCTTGCCCTTACGATGATCGTCGTTTTCCGTTTCCTGCATTTTGAAGTGCAGATACATTCCCAGGGCGGTGCCATGATCGAAGACGATTCCCCATTGATCGAGCTTGCTGCAGTCGTAATGAAGTTTGTCGTCACGATGAACGAACGGCCAAACGTTATCGCCATCGCCACCCGCGTTGTACGTTAGAAACGAAAATGCATTGCACCCTTTGCCGGACAAGTAGTTGATGGCACCGATGAGCCCTTTGCCCTTTCCGTCTTTCCATTCAGGATCGCCTGCTCGCCAGTCTGCGACATGAGGCGTCCATGTTTTTAATGGCACTTTTTCAGGCTTACCAGCGATGGTGTTGTCGAAATCGGCGTACCCCAGAAGCGTTTCCGGAGCATCAGCTCCTGCCTTCAGAAAATATTGTTTCGAACCGGCAAACTGCAGATAGCGACTGCCAACATATTGCAGCCGTCCATGAGCTCGAAGGTCTCGCCCCGTCTTGTCCGAAGCGGCAACGTTGATCGTTCCAGATCTGTTGAATGTCGATTTCTGATCCTTCAAAGTTTCAGAAAGTGCTCCATCCTTAAACACGATTGGACCGATTGTTTGATATGACCATGCTCCAGGTCGATCGGCTGCGAAGTGAACTCGCCATTTGGTACCGGATTCGGCTGAGCTGTTTGCAGCATCACCATCGGCGGCAAAATAACCCGGCACGGTATAGCGAGTGCCATCCGCATGCGTAAAATGAGCACCGAACAGCACATCGGTAAACGGGTTCGGCTGGTTGTCCTGTTCGTGTGCGTACAAAGCGTCAACCGTCAGCGTGATCTTGTGCCAGGTTTTCGACTCTCCGGATAGCTCTACATCGCCTTTGCCATCTGGTTGCCGAGGAAGAATCAGTGGCAGACTGCTGAATGCTGTGGTTGGACTGGTCCTTGGTAAAGAATTCTCCTGAGCAGAATTTGTCGACGTTGCGGACGACTTGAGGAATGGTTTCGCCGCCTTTTGAGTGGTTTCATTGGCAGGCTCAAACGTAACTGCTGCCCAGCGAGCTCTGCTGAATTCCGCACCGTCTTCAGAACTAACTTCTGAAGTTACGTTGATGATCGCTCCTTCAGTGACATGAATGTTCTTCCACGTCTTGTGGAACTTTACGCCTTCCTGAAACTGCTGCTCGCTAAGCGGGCATTGAAAGCTTCCAACATGGCTATCGTCGACGCTGACTGTGTACGTTGACTTGCCATCGTTTTCTCCAACGGTCTTTAATGTGAGGTGATAAATGCCTGTTGGAAACGGAAACGTCAATCCCGTTTTCGCGTTCCTGTTTTTGTCGGGGTCAATGGCGGCCCATTTACCTTTGTCCAGGTAATAGCCGGAATTTATCAGATTGAAAGACGCTGCTGGCATTTGCAACGTTGTCTCACTGCCTGCGTTACTTGCGTCTTTATCGAGGTTCTTTTGGATCCATGCAGCCAGAGTGCTGCTGCCCTGGCCGAATCCACCCGGCAGTGGGACCAGGTCGCGAGTTTGGATTTCTGGCGGCGCGCCCCAGTGAGCCGGGTACTTCGGTTTTGACTTCACGAAGGGCAAAGGCTCAGGCATCTTTCCTGCGTGGACGACACTTTGCGGGCCAACACCTTCAGGCCGAGCGAACGCGACATCCGTGGTGATCAACCACTTGTCGAACTCAAAGCCGTCTTCTCGCATGGAAAAGTGAACGGTGTGAAGCCCCGGTTCTTTGACTTCCAGAAAAATCTTATTCGGTTCGCCACAGTGTTCTTTTTCGGTTCGCTGCTTACTCTCCCATCGCCACGTATTTTTTCCTTCACACCACTGCAATCGCTGTCCGCTTTCCGGCCATTCGCCGTCCAATCCAACGTGCAGGCCATTGTCTTCACCGCCAGTAGAATAGGCTCGCACCCAAACGTAATAGGTGCCCGGCTTGTCGAAGTGAAGCTTATAGCTTAACACCGCCATCTTCCCGGGCTCTGGCGAAAAGTTGGTCCCGCCGATCAACTTATCCGCGTGAGTACGGCGAGTGTCCGGAAGTATTTCCAGATACGCCCCTCCACTGGCGCCAGCCAGATGTTGTGGATCACCGTCTGGCTCAATGCCAGACGAATGGTCAGCAGTCGTCAAATGAAACGCTCGAGTCTCCGTCATCGCCTGAGCTGCAAAGTGCTCCGCTTCCACAGCAGCAACACCATCGCGTACTGCAAACACCACATCGTCACCAACGATCGGCGCATCGGTATCCGCAGCAACCGCCATGCTGAAAAGCAGTCCACTGAAAATCAATGATCTCGCGGCGAACTTCACGCAAATACCATTCAACATTAACGTCATTCCTGTCTATTGCCATTGAAATCAGAATTGCACGTTCTGAGTCAATTCTGGAGCATACCTGATCTCTGAAAAAATCTCACCACACAGCCGCTGATGGCCTGCTGAACTAAACTAAGAACGCCTAACAAAACCGATGTTGCAGTGTTCTGAGGCAAATGATTGATTCAGC
>CALFSX010000243.1 GCA_937916515.1 uncultured Planctomycetaceae bacterium
GTGTTTGGCTGTTCTTGTTTTTCATTGGTCCTGGTCTCGGAGGCTCGCAATACCCAGAATCAGGGTGCTCGCCGGGACGGTTGTTCTGAATAAAAATGTTCACGGGCATTGGCGACAGGAAATCGACTACTTCAGCAGCTTCTTCATCCCTTCCCCGAGTGCATCGCCAATGAGAAAGTAACTCTCCGCATTGCCGAACCAATGATGTCCGTGACCTGTATTGGGCGAAAGTTCCGCAGGCCGCGCAAATTCAGTTGTTTTGATGAACAAGGCATTCTTAATTTGTCTGGTCCCTTTTTCCTGCGCCTTTCTGAATTCGAACATATCGCCGGTCGTCACCGGTCCGCCGTTGCCCAGTTCGCCCACAACCACGGGCAGGTTCGGCGAATTGAATTCCGCGCGGAGATCTTTCACCAGGTTGACGAGATTCTGTTCATACTCAGCAATCGCCGGCTTCTCACACATATCGTTCCATCCCTGCTGCCAGACAAATCCGGCGATTTCGTATTTCTGATCTCCCAGCTCAGCCAGGGCAGCCCGCACTTCTTCCACCATCTTCGTATAGTAGGGCCCTACCTGGCCGCCGGAGCCTGGCGGCCTGAAATCAACGAACAGGCTCTTGCCGCCCCAGGCCGTCTTGATCAACAGCACCGGTTCATTCCAGTAGTCCCCCATCACAAATCCGAAACCCAACTCAGGCCCGATATGACTGCTGCCGCCATAGCCGGTATAGCCCACAGTCAGCCCGCCCTTGCGGACCTTGTCACCAGCCTTGAACGAGATCTGCACATCATCGCGGACCACCCATTCGCCCTTCTCGTCTTTAAGGCACTTCATCTTCCCGGCGCTCTTCGAATTTTTCATCGACCAGACCAGGTTACCCTTGCCGCCGTTGTAGTCCCTCTCTCCATCCATGGACACCACGCCCTGTCCCTCCATGTTGGATTGACCGGCGAGGATGAAGACTTTGATCGGCCCCTTGAACGTTGCAGGCGAGTTGTCCGCCCCGGCCTGCTGGGCCATCACCGCATTTACCGCCAATGACATAGCAGCCACGGCCCTGACTGCGACTCGTATTGTTATTGTATTCATCTTTTGTCTCCGTCATTACTCTTGTTTCGTGTTTATTTCTGTAGCGGCAGTAAGGCCTCGGCAAATGCCTTGCCCATCTGCGCGAAGATCTTCGCACTGCCCCAATAGTGGTAACCGCCATTGGAAGCACCTTGGAGGACCTCTCTGTCTTTGGACGAAAGGACTTCCTCCAACGCCAGGTCGAGCTTCTCCTGGCCGGCTTTGGTGATACCCTCAATCCGCGCATCGATCGCTGCATAATGTTCTGGGGAGTTAAGGTCATATTGGTCATTGGCATAGACCGCCAATACGTTCTTCCCCTTCTTCAAATATTTGATCTCTTCTTTTCCGAGGACGATCGAGCGGTAATACGGATTATCCATCCACCAGATGTAGGTATGAATCTTTTGACCGTTCAAATAAACGTGGAATCCTTGTCTTGCTAAAATCGCGATACGATACGAATCGCAGTTGAGGTCTTCGACTTCAAACGTTGTGCGCAGCAGCAGCAGGAATTCGCCATTACCCCATGTTGATGGGTGTTTGTCCAATTTTATTCCGCTCTGATGCCAGACATCCTTTCCGATGGGAGCCTTGCCTTCCGTCCAGCTGCTGTCATCGAAGTCGGGCATGTGCCAATTCTCCATCCCGGCTGGCAGAGTGATGTCACGGAATCGCCTGTCCTCGTACTTTTCCAACTGGTCCTTCTTCTCAGTAGCATCAACCGTCGTGAATCGCCAGATCCGTTCTTCAGGCAGAGGTTTGCCAAGCGGCTTCCAGTCAGGATTCCATTTCTGTTCTTTGTCGATGGTCCCGTCGCCTTTCATGGTGTGCGCTGTGCCGACGATGTTGTTGTACTCGTCCTGCCTGGGTTCTGCGGCGGCAATGTCATGATCCCAGAAGGGAGCTGTCTCAACGGCAACCACATTTCCCTTGAACTCGCGCCTGCTGGCCGGCGCGGCCATGGCCTTGCGGAATGCCTCATTTTCACTCTCACCGCCGACTTCCCAGCACGCCGATCACGAATGGCATCTTTGGAGCTGACAGGTCTTTGCGAACATCGCGAATGAAGTGTGACAACAATCGCGAGTATTCATCATAGTTCTCATTGGGATAGGTCTGACCATCGACGAGGTCATTAAAGCCCTGAAGCCACACAAAACCGGCCAACTCGTAGCCAGCCTTCTCGTCATATTCCGGACAACCGAAAACGCCGAGAGTGTCCCTCTTGGCGTTTTTATGGAATGCCAGTTTTCGCGGTATTCCTGATAGACCCGCAAACTTCCAGACATCTCTGGTTCTTAGACCAATTGCAGGACTCGGAAGAAACTCCTCCAGTCGTTTGCGTTTGCGGAAAAAATGTGCCAACATTTTCTGACTCTCTGTATCAAGCAGAGCGATTTTCCCAGCCTCAACATCAGCCTGCAGCCTGACGTCTACGATTGCCCAGGTTAACCATGAATTCCCCCATGCCCGACCGAGCGGAAGACGCTGAGAAAGAAGGCGTCGATTTAAATAAGAGTAGTTCATTTGGCGAAACTCTGAACTTTAGTGGCGATACCGAGTCCTTGCCGAAACGCGGTTTACGGAGCACTCCAGACCATTGGGTGGGACGCCAATTGGGAAGGTACGAGATAACGGCACTTCTTGGCATGGGCGGAATGGGCGTAGTGTTGAAGGGGCACGATCCGTCCATCGAACGCGATGTCGCCATCAAGGTCTTGCCAGCCGATCTCTCGGCGGATGAGGCCAATTTAAGTCGCTTCCTCGCCGAAGCCAAAAGCGCCGGCAAACTCAATCATCCAAACGCCGTGACGATTTATGAAGTGGGCCGGGAAGGCGCCGCGCATTACCTCGTGATGGAAATCGTATCAGGCGGAAGCGCCGCCGACCGCTTGGAACAAGCCGGCGCGTACTCAGTCAGCGAAGCAACTCGCATCACCATTGACGCGTGTAAAGGGCTGTCTGCAGCGCACCAGGTGGGGCTGATCCATCGAGACGTTAAGCCTGCTAATCTTTTGCTTACTCCGGATGGGGCCGTCAAAGTTTCTGACTTTGGTCTGGCGAAGCGAACGCAGAGCCAGACAATGCAAATGACTCAGGCCGGGCAGATTGTCGGTACGCCGTACTACATGAGTCCGGAGCAATGCGAATCGCGCCCTCTTGATTTGCGGAGCGACATCTACTCTCTGGGAGGCACCTATTACAGTTTGCTGACTGGTCAGAGCCCATTCCAGGACAGCGGTAGCATCATTCAAGTGATGTACGCACACTGCAACGCGGGTGCGCCCGATCCGCGAGAAGTCAGGTCGACCGTACCCTCGGCATGTGCGCAAATCGTGCTGCGTGCAATGGCGAAACAGCCAGAGCAGCGGTACCAGTCAATGGGCGAAATGCGTGCGGACCTGGAAGCCGTGTTGGCGGCAATGTCCGGCGTAGGAATTGCGCTACCAAGTCAATCCGCGACACACCTGTCACGGCCGCCCGTCGCCCCTTCTCCAGTCAGTCAGACGAGGTTTTTTCGCTGGGCAGCGATTGCAGGCGCTGCACTGACGCTGTTGGTCGCCGCCGCTTTCTTCTTGTTGGATGGTGGCTCGCGCAACGGCGCGACGAAGGAGACAATCAATACGGCAGGCAACAAAAACAAGGTTTCGCCAGTTTTGGTCCCACCTCCAACGGGTCAACCGATCCGGGTCGGAATATTGCATTCGCTGACGGGGACGATGGCGCACAGCGAATCGGCGGTTGTTGATTCCACGCTTTTGGCAATTGACGAGTTAAACCGCGATGGGGGTCTCTTAGGACGCCCCGTCGAGGGTATTGTGTCAGACGGCCGGTCCGATTCCTCCACGTTCGCTCGCGAAGCTGAACGGCTGATCGACAAAGAGAACGTTTGTACGGTCTTCGGCTGTTGGACTTCAGCGAGTCGCAAGTCGGTCGTGCCGATCTTTGAAGATCGCAACCATTTGCTGGTCTATCCCGTGCAGTACGAAGGAGTCGAGGAATCGCCGAACGTCATTTACACCGGGGCTGCACCGAATCAGCAGATCATTCCCGCTGTTAAATGGGCGTACGCGTTCGAAAACAAAAGGCGATTCTTTCTCGTCGGTTCCGACTACATCTTTCCCCGCGTGGCACACGAAATTATCAAAGACCAACTGAAGGAGTTGGGAGCAGAATTGGTCGGGGAAGAGTTTTTGCCGCTCGGAAGCACTGCTGTGCAACCCATTATTGAAAAGATCAGGGCCGAAAGACCGGATGTCATCCTCAACTCTATTAACGGCGATTCCAATTTGCCGTTCTTTGGCGAGCTTCGGAAGGCAGGAATCACGCCCCAGTCTGTGCCAACAATTTCGTTCAGCGTCGACGAGGAAATGCTAAGACAATTGGATGTTTCAGCGATGGTAGGTGACTACGCAGCGTGGAATTATTTTCAAAGCGTGGAATCGCCTGAGAATCAACAATTCGTTTCCAGCTTTCGAGCGAAATATGGACCACAACGCGTTCTCACCGATCCGATGGAAGCCGCCTATTTTGGCGTGAAGCTCTGGGCGAAAGCAGTGGCTGACGCAAAGAGCACTGACGTATCAGAGATACGCCGCGCCATGCTCAACCAAAGAATGCGTTCTCCGGGAGGCGACGTTCGCATCGACGCCGCAACCCAGCATACATTCAAAACTCCGCGTATCGGCCGCGTATTGCCGGACGGGCAATTAGAAGTCGTCTGGACCGCGGCCAAGCCAGTAGCACCTGAGCCCTTTCCGGCTTCCCGTTCTACTTCAGAATGGCGAGCCATTCTGCATGATCTCTACGCTGGCTGGGGCAACAATTGGTTGGCTGCACCAAAATAAATGACTCACGTAATCCTGCCGCTTCACACGGCGTCCAATCACAACTTGCTCGCGACGTGCCGAATCATCACCCGTCAACGGAGCGTTGGAAAAGCGGTTCCGCGTCAAATGAAGTGCGCGTTGTGAAGTTGATTTGCTGGCAAGGGTAAGAATCTTCTGAGTTGCGAATTTGAGCCGGAAATCAGGGAGATCTGGTGATTGGTGACGGAGGACGATGAGTCGAATGGCACGTAGATCTATGTAAGTCCTTTGAGTATATCGCGTTTAACCTC
>CALFSX010000244.1 GCA_937916515.1 uncultured Planctomycetaceae bacterium
GGATCAGAGCGCAAGCGAGATCGCATCAAGGGCAGCAGCGGCTCCGCTTACCAATCTTCCCAAAACGAATCCCAATGAACGACGACGAACGGTATGAAGCTTTTGTGCGACTTGTGATGAAGCACGAGCCGCGTGTTCGTTCGTTTCTGCGCGGATTGTTGCCGACATGGCATGATGTCGAAGAGGTCGCCCAGGAAGCGAGCCTGATTGCGTGGCGGAAATTCGATAATTTTGAAGAGGGCACGTCGTTTGGTGGTTGGTTGCTCACGATCGCTCGGTTTGAGGCCTTGAAATATCGACGTCGAGTGGCTCGAAGCCCGCTGGTCTTTGTTGACGAGGTTTGGGATCTGCTGGCGGAAGAGGCCAGTGGAGATGAGGTTCAGCAGATTCGTCGGCAACACCTGGAGGTCTGCCTTGAAAAATTGGGGTCTCCGAAACGGGATCTGCTGCTGCAAGTCCACACACACGGTGTGGTCATGCGAAAAGTAGCGGAGGAATCGGGGAAAAGTGAGCAGTCGTTCTACAAGGTCATACAGCGGCTGCGAGCCGTCGTGCTCGACTGTGTCGTAAAGGAAATTGCAACGGAGGAAGCATGATGAGTAACTCGGATCTTGAGAACCTGATCGCAGCTTGGCTCGATGGTCGTATCAGCGAAGCAGAGTCTGAATCGCTGCAGCAAGAATTACGTAAATCTGCCGAGGCGAGAGCGACCTTTCAAAGGTTCGCCCAACTCGATGCGGTCCTCCGTGAAGCGGCCGATACCGAGAGTGTTGGGTCGATTTCGCAAGCCAGTGCATCAAGTGTCTCGGCCCCGACCCCCATACCGGCGACGACTCGCTACGCCAGAGCGCTCCTGGCGATCGCTGCGGTAATCGTCATTGGGTTGACGGCAACCCTGTACTATCAGAACGTGAACAAAGGCCGCAACATCGCGCGGATTACCGGGATGAACGGAACGCTGACCTGGATCGGCGACGGTGGTCAGATTGTTCAAGGTGCTGGCTCATCGCAAACGGAGACACGCTGGTCGAACGTATTGAGCGAGGGAGCCGAGCTGCCCGGCGGAACCATTGAAGGAATGGCGCCGGACTCGTGGTTCGAGTTGGAGTTCCACGACGGTTCGACAGGCATGATCTCCGGTGATTCGATACTCACCTTTTCCGATGAGAGGCAGAAGGAATTACGACTAAAACAGGGCCGATTTTCAGCCGATGTGAGGCCCCAGCCGGAAGGCAAACCAATGCTGATCCACACGCCGGCGGCCGTTCTCGAGGTGATCGGAACGCAGTTCGATGTTGAGGCAGGTCCCGAATCTACGATGCTTTATGTCAGAGAGGGCAAGGTACAGATCAGACGGGTTGGTGACGGAAAGACGGTGGATGTGCCCGCAGGTCACCGCGTGGTCGCCGCGGCGGACAGCGACATGTTGCTACGGCCGGTCGCGCCAGATCGGACATGGGCTCAAACCCCGTTCTGGCAAAACATCTCGGCTTCTGGTGATCCGAACTCGATTGCCACCCAGGAAACCCGCGATCACGACGGAACGCGCAACCTTTTGCTATCGGAAGAGCTGGCAAGCTTGCCGGCGCAAGATACTGATTACATCATCCGCAGCGGCGACAAATTTAAAGTCGGCTACGCTTGGCTCGGCGGCATTTGGTGGACGGCCCAAGACCAGATCGCCATCAGGTTGTTCACGACCGACAACGACCTGATCAGCGGCAAGGCAACCACCTTCGCGACGCTGCTCTCCGGACCGTCGAAGTTTTCCGGAGAGTACGAGGCTGCATCGGGCCGTGCGACTGTCCCGGCGACGGAAGTCGGGAAGAGACTCTTCGTCGCGATCGATACGCAAGATGGGGCGGGGGAGCGCCATGGAGTCGCCCATCTAGACAACTTCCAGTTGGAGGTGACGCACTTTCCCGAGGAGGGATCGCTGGACAACTTTCAATTGCAGGGGGGAGACCTTCCCGATCCTTCCCCCAATCCTCCCCCCGCGATCATCATCGGGGGAAATCTTCGCAACGGGGATTTCAATAGCAAATAACTTCAAAAACTCTGTCCAGATTCTCCAACGCGGTAGTGATAGAGTAGATGGATAAGCATCAACTGCAAAGGAACCAATGATGACCTCCCCGAAGTTTTCCCGTCCGAAATCGATTTGCTCTCTCCTTCTGCCTGCCATCGTATCGCTTGCTCCCATCGCGTTCGGGCAGGAAGGGAAAGGTGTCTCTGCCAATGACTGGTTCGTGAAGTCGGCTGACGACAGAAAAGAGAAGACTCAGGTGGGAATTAGCGGTGGTGAGAAACGCGATATCATTCCCTCGCTGCCGGGTATGCCAATTCCGCAAACCGATCGGAAGAAGCCGCCCTCGCCCGATTACCTGTTGGCGAAAGTGAAGTGGGGCAGTGGTGCGGTCATCGATCAGAAGCTGACCGAGGATTGGAATCTCGCCCCCAATGATATGCTGGAGTTCCATAAGCTGGCGCGCAGCAAGGACTTTAAATACATGCCCACCCAAACGTCGCTCGCCGAGTTTAGCTACGATCCTGCCCTGATGCCGGCTATCCTGCTGGGCGGCGTTCGTGAGGTGAAATTCACGCCGACACAGATCAACAGACTGCGCCAGTACGTTCTCGATGGCGGGATGATTGTCTGTGACTCGGTGTACGGTTCCCCTTGGTTGTACGAGTCGTCGCTCAAGGTGTTTGACGATATGTTCCCGGAATCGCGATTCCGTGTCCTGCCTCTAGATCACCCTCTCTACCACATCAGTTCGGATATCGAACAGGTAACCTATCGTAGCGGCGGGGAGGGAGAGGACGGTAAGCCGTTTTTCGAAGGTCTCTATATCGGCAGTCGTATCGGGGTGCTGGTGTCGAAGTACGGCCTGGGTTGCGGTATGGCTGGTGAGATGGAAGTCTTCGATCAGTTAGAAAAGAAGGGGCTCAAGCCGAAGGCATACAGCAAGGAGAGCGCCCGTCAGATTGGCGAGAACCTCGCCCCGTACATCGTCGGTTACGGGCGTGTCGGCGAAGCGGAAGGCAAGGCCGAGTTGTTCGGTGCGCTTGATCAGAACGCTCCGACTTCCGAATTTGTCTTCGCGCAAGTCAAGCACGATGGCGCCTGGAACGCGCACCCCGGTGCGGCACGGCAGCTCTTGTCCCGACTTGAAAAAGATTCGGCGATCCCCGTGAACCTCAAGCGTGTGTCGGTGGATCTCAATCGCGACGACACGTCAGCCTACCCGTTTCTGTTCTTTACCGGGCTGGATGATTTTACTCTGACCAACAAGCAGATCCAGGTCTTGCGTAAGCACGTCGATCAAGGTGGGACTCTCGTGATCAACAACGCACTGGGGCTGGCCACGTTTCACCAGGCGGCTGTTCGCGAGATGCGCCGTGTCTTCCCGGCAGACGAATTTCGACTGCTACCGGAAACGCATGAAATCTTCCGTTCGCTCCACACAATCACAAGTGTGAATTACACCCCGGCGCTCATGAAGGATCAGGGAGAAAAACTGGGGGGGCGCCCGGTGCTGTTCGGGGTGAAAATCAAAGGCAAGCTGCGGGTGATCTACAGCCCCTACGATCTCGAGGGTGGCTGGAACGAGGTTCGATACCCCTTGAGTCGCGGCTATCAATCCGATTCGGCGAAGCAGCTTGGCTGCAACATCATCATGTTTGCGATGACCACCTGACCTGCGACGATGAGACGATCCATAGATATGACAGATGCGAAAAATGACGACGGCTCGGTTTCACTTCCGATCGACCTGTCCCCACGCGTAGCTGTGGAAGACAGCTCCTTTGAGGATGGGTTGCCGGACAACACCTTGGAGCTGGTCGCTGCCCTCGCCGCAACACGCACTCGTCTGTTGGATGAGGTGGGCCAGGTTATCGTCGGGCAGAAGGAGGTGCTCGACCAGGTCTTGACCGCCTTATTTGCCAAGGGGCATTGCGTGATGACCGGTGTTCCGGGACTGGCCAAAACACTGATGGTCAGCAGTCTCGCGAAAACCCTGTCTCTCAATTTCAAGCGGATCCAGTTTACGCCGGACCTGATGCCTACGGATATCACGGGCACCATGGTGTTGGCAGAGGGGAATCAGGGACACCGCTCATTCACCTTCAGGAGCGGGCCGATTTTCACCAACATGCTGCTGGCTGATGAGATCAACCGTACGCCCCCGAAGACCCAGGCCGCATTGTTGGAGAGCATGCAGGAAGGGCGTGTGACGGTGGGCGGCGTGACGCACACCTTGCCCGAGCCCTTCCTGGTGTTGGCCACGCAGAACCCGATCGAGCAAGAGGGTACGTACACGTTGCCAGAGGCGCAACTGGACCGTTTCCTGTTCATGATCAACGTCGATTACCCATCGCTGGAAGAGGAGCAGGAAATCCTCATTAAAACCACTCTCGATGCGATGCCCAGCCTCAGCTCGATGATTACCTGCGATGACATTATGCTGTTTCAGAACCTGGTTCGGCGTGTCCCGGTGAGTCGCTACGTGGCGAACTACGCCGCCCGTCTCGCCCGGTCGACCCGGCCCGATGACCCGATCGCACCCGACTTTATTCCGAAATCGGTGCAGTGGGGCTGCGGCCCGCGAGCTGGACAGGCATTGTTGCTGGCGGCCAAATCCCACGTCCTGCTGAGCGGGCGGTTCAATGTGTCTGTGAACGACGTTCGCAAGTTCGTCCATCCCGTTTTCCGGCATCGCTTCGGCTTGAACTTTACCGCCGTCAGTGAGGGCTACGATACGGACAACATTATCGACCAACTGCTCGAGGCCGTGCCGGTGATTCCGGACGACCAAGCAAAGTCAGGATATTTCGGAAAACTCTTTGGTCGGAGAAAGAAAGCAACGGTGAAATAACATGGCGGAGCACCTCAATACTTATAAATACCTGCCGTCGCGCATGGCCGACCATCTGGGAAATTTGCAGATCGGTGTGACCAAGCGGATGGACGTCGGTCTGCAGGGGCGGCACCGGTCTTCGACATTCGGGTCTTCCGTCGAGTTTGCCGAATATCGGCAATACATGCAGGGTGATCCGATCGAACGAATCGACTGGAATGTCTATGCCCGCACGGACAAGTATGTGATTCGCCGCTTCCACGACGAAGTCAATATCCGGGCCAACATTCTGCTGGATACCTCCGAGAGCATGGCCTTCAAGAATATGGGGTCGATGTCCAAAATGGACTACGGCTGCCATCTGGCTGCGGCCCTGATGTATGTCATGGTCAACCAGGGCGATTCGACCAGCCTGATCACCTATGATGATGATCTGCGCAAAATGTACGAGCCCGCCGCGACCTTCGGCGCACTTCGACCTCTGTTGCATGGACTCGAGGAGATTGAGCCAAAGGGTGAGAGTGACATTCAGAAAGCCCTGGCGAAGGCGACCGAGTTTATCAAGGGGCGATCGCTCGTCATCGTCATTTCCGACCTGTTACAGGACCCGCGCGAGACGCTTAAGGGCATTGGCAATCTCTGTTACGCGGGCCATGACGTCACGGTGTTTCACGTGCTGGATCCCGCCGAGATCCGCCTGCCTCAAGAGGGCTTGATCGAGGTCGAGTTTCTCGAAACTCGCGACAAGATGAACGTCGATATCGGCGAATTCCGCGACTTGTATCTGCAGAGGGTCCGGGAGTATTTAGACGATGTCCGCATCGGCTGCACCAACGAGGGAGCCAACTATCTGTTGGTCGATACCTCGACGGATATTCATGACACATTACTGAAGAGGGCAACAAGC
>CALFSX010000245.1 GCA_937916515.1 uncultured Planctomycetaceae bacterium
TCTCTTCTGAGCTCATGGTCCGTTCACGCAACGAAGCGACGTCTTCGAGGCGATCAACGTCCTTTGCAGCGTTGTCGAATAAGTTGCGGACTGGTTCGATGAGTGCTTCGGCTTCGATAAGAACTCGCTGCGGTTCGGTCGAGATTTCATTAGCCACATACTGGGCTGAAACGACACTGCGGCTGAGTTCCAGTATTTCAGTGAACCAGTCAGCATTGGATGCCACCTGCCCGCGGAAATTGTCTTCAGTGAGACTGTCTACAAGCTCGCCCAAACGCTGTGAGTTGTCGGCGAATTGGGTAGAAATCTGTTCGGTGTCGGACTCAGCAAGTTCGGTCATCTGTTCGAAAACCTCTCGTTGAAGAGCATTCAGTTGCTGAGGAAATCCGTTGTCTAAATCACTCAGCTTTTGAAGCTGTTCAGGAAGATCGATCAGTTGCCGACTGGCGCCATCAACAATTGTTTTCAGCTGACGTAGAGTAAGATCAGTGTCTTCGAGAGTTTGTTGAGGTTGGATCAGGAGCAGCCTATCGAGCGATTTGATGCCGGCGACGAGGCTTGATAGTTCCCCGATTCTTCCGATGCTTTGTTGCAGATTCAGCAGATCTTGTGATAGCGAAGTTGTTTCTGGCGGAATCAATTGAAACTGCTGCACCAGCTCTTCGTCGACCTCTATTGGCAGGTCTGGTGGCAGACCAAGAGTTTGTGTTGTGAAGTTATCTGTGGCCAGTTCCAACGCATTTGTACGATCCAGCAAACTTGCTCGGGTGACTTCGATATTTTGTCGGAACTGATCGACCTGTACGATGTCGATCAATTCGTTTTCGTATAGAGCTTCCAGACGATCAAGCGTTCGCAGTTGCAAACGCAGGTTGTCTTCTGTGTTGCGAATCTGTTGAGACTGTTGAAGGAGTCCAAGGTAACCGTTGACGCCACCAAAACCAGAAAAAGACTGTAGGGAAGTGGAGGTCGCTCCTCGCTGCGGTGTGGTGACGCCAAGTTCACCGATGACAATCTGAGTGAAGAAACCCTGCCGGAACTGGCTGTAAGCGCGAAGGTTCGCCAGCAGGCGTCGTTCACTCAGGGTCAGTTGTTCGAGTGCGACGTCACGGCCAGCACCTCGCAGTAACGGTTGAATGAAGGAAAAGTTCACCAGAGAACTGGCAAGACTCACATCGTTGCCAGTGAATTCAAACGCGAATGAATTGGCGAATCCAACCAGCACTTCACCGGCGGTTGCGAGGCGACGCCGCGCGGTAATGTCATTCGTCAGCGTCAGGCGGTTGACTTCCGGCGTGTTGAATGGACCAGCAACTTCGTAACGCCCGAGCAGCGGGTTGAAGGCGATCGTGCCCGGCGAAAGGCCGCCCTGATGTCGATAGTCGCCCCCGGTGCCGCCAAAAAACTGAGTATCCAGGCGAAAGCGTTCTCCCGTGACATCCAATGACGTTAAGTAAAGTGTTTCCAAGGCTCGCTGGTTGAGCGGTGAATGGACATACGCCAGTTTCACAGCGGAATCTACGTCCAGCTTGACTGCGTTGTTTGCCGTTAAATCCGCGTATTCTGCCAGGTTCGCTCGCCACTGTGGGTTTTCCAGATGAGCACGTCTGCCATTCCGGCCCCAGTGAGCCCATCCCTTTTTGCCGTCTACACAGTGCATGTATCGGTGCGACGCCGGATCATCCATCGGTATCGGCGAGCAGTCTGGGTCGTACGGATCGAAGTACCGGCTGCGCGGATCCATATCGATATTGAGATCGGATTCCGACCAGCGTGGATCGCCGTTCCGTTCGGCAATGGTGCAATACGCTTCGCGGTCTGCGGCCAGTCGATGTTCCGTCTGGCTGCAGCCGGACAGGACCTGAGACGTGATCGTCAGGAGAACAATACTCCAGCGATATCGTTGTTTCGGTAAGCGCATGAACCAACCTCATTTGTGGCAAACCAGGCAGACTCACCCGCCTCGCTTGATTTTGATGATCAACTGGTTCCTCCTCGGGTTGTTATCGTTGCACGGCTGGTATCGTCATTAGCGTTTGCACGACCCGTCGTGCCAGATCGTACAGGCGTCAAACTTCGCCAGATAGGAATCCGAATAGCTGTGATTTTGCAGATAATTCGTCATATTCAGCAAAGGCACTGTCCACGAAAGGCGTTTGGCGGCTGTATCTCTTTGTAATTTTATTGTGCCGATGGAAATCACGAAGATCCCGCACGTCCAGAATGTCTGCGAGGAAGAATGCAGCCAACTGAAGAACATAGAGACCGGGTGCTGAAGGCGGCGCTTGAATGTCGGACGGAACTTATCGCGTACGCTCGGTCGTTTCTGGGAGATTACTCGGCGGCAGATGACGCCGTGCAGGAAGCAATGATCGTGGTTGTGAAGAAGCATGATCAGTTCGAGGAAGGATCGTCGATTCTAGCTTGGTGCCGTTCGATCGTTCGAATCGAAGTGCTGCGTACCAGACAACGCGCTCAGCGAGAAAGGACACTCGTACAACGTGTCCTGGACGACGCAATTGATTCCGCATTTGACCAGTTTCAAACTGTCAGCAGGCATGAGGAAGAAGAATCCAGACGTCAGGCGTTGCGGGATTGTCTGGAGCGAGTGCCCGACCGTGGCAGGAATGTCCTGAATGCACGGTTCGCTGACGAATTAAGTTACCAGCAGATCGGCGAACAGCTTGGCATGACAATCGAAGCCGTTCGTAAGTCACTGTTCCGCAGCAGGCAGCAATTGAAATCGTGTGTGGAAAACAGCCTGAGGGCCGCGCAATGACCGACGGTCGCGAACTCGAAGATCTCATCGACCGCCATCTCCACGGCGAACTGGACGAACGCGACCAGGAACGTCTTGCCGAATGGCTCGACACCGACCCGGCGGCGCGAAAGCTGTTCATTCAGCACGTCCATTGGGACACCCAACTGGCCGAAGCCGTCCGCGAAGGGCAAGCGTCGAATCCGGACGGAATAAAAATTCTTAGCGGCACCGAATCGCCCGATGATTCCCGCACACGAAAGACGCTTTCCTCTGGCGGAACCCAACTTCTGGGAACACTGCTCGCGTTGTCGCTGATCGTCATCGCCGGCCTGGCCACGGTGCTGATTCAGGAACGGTCTACGGTGCTGGAAAACCTGCCGGGGCGTCCCCATGTCGATCCATCCATTGCCCGCATCACCGGACTTAGCGGTCCAATGATCTGGACGGGCGATCGAGGCGAGCTGGTGCGTGACATTCGCGTCGGCACGGAGTTAGCTGGTGGCACGATTGAAGGGCTGTCTCCTGACTCATGGTTTGAACTGCAATTCAAGGACGGTTCCGAAGTAACCATCTCAGGCGCATCGATGTTGACCTTTAGCGACGATGGCCAAAAACGGTTGCGTCTGCGCGAAGGCCGCATGGCTGCCGACGTCACACCGCAGCCGCAAGGTCAGCCGATGGTCATTCAAACACGAACCGCAACGCTAACTGTTCTGGGCACCAGTTTCGATGTCGAAGCCGATCTTCCAGCGACTGCGTTAAGCGTTCGCGAAGGCACCGTTCGCGTGACGCGCACAAGTGATGGGCATGAAATCGATGTGCCAGCGAATCACCGAGTGATTGCGGCTGCAGACCAAGTTATGAAGAGTCAACCAATCGAGCGCATTGTCCAACACTGGAGAAGTCGCATCGATCAAGGCCCCGGCGAAACCTATGGAAAGTGGGTTCCTGCTAGCGGTGCAAACCCAGCGTTCTTGAAAGCGGTGGCTTTCGTTCCAGAAGATAACCCAAGCCTACTTCTCTATCTTGTGGGGTTAAGGGTTGGCAACGGCGAGGGCGCTCCGGTGCAAGTAAATTCCAGATCTCACTTTGAAATTCGTGGGCGCATCGATACGGAAACGGACGTCTACTTTGGAATTCAGGTGGCCGATGCAGATGGGAAATTTGCAGGGAAGTTTCTTGCCAAGTGCGCAGTCGATCGTGACTCGTCGGGTCGGTTTGTCGCGACCGCCGAGCTTCCAAACTTCGGACTTGATCCATCGGTCGCCGCCTACAAAGACAAGCTTGCACCATCGCCCGACGGGTTGTTTATCAACGGAGCTTGGTGCTTCACACAGGCCGAAGAACCATCCGGCCTTAGAATTAGTCAAGTCAATCTCAGAGATACTCCACTTGATCAATCTGGTCAGTAGTCATGTGATTCTCTGATGTGTTTATAAGAAAAATGCCAATTTCAAGGCCGACTCAATGGACATAAAGTTGAATCAAGTTCTACCTGTACTTGCAACCTTGTCATGGGTCGTTTTGCTTGCCCCCGTTTCGGCATTCGGACAAACCGAATCTGAGCACAAGAGTGACCAGCGGCCCGAACGTTTGTGGCGTCTGATTGAAGCGAGCGATCTTCCGTCCGATTATCGTGGTGCGACGCACCAGAAGTTTGTTGACGCGGAGATGGCGAAATTGACGCCTTCCGAACGTGGCCGCGTTGGCGAGCTTTGGCAGCAGCGGCGGAATTCAAATCCTTCGATGACGAACCCGGGTGCTTCGTTTGTGAAGGTCATGATGTTTGTTGCCGCGGGGGAGACAATCCCAGAATCGGTTCCCGAATCGGAAAAGGATTGGTTCAGGCCACAAATCGTCGAGCAGCCACCGGTATTCAAAGCGACAGGCTTACACACAGACTCGATGAAAAGCAGCCGCGACGTCGGACATCCAACGTTGCTCAGCCCACACTCCGATCCGCTGGCCATCCAAGGCCAAACTCTGTTCGTTGTCAACACGCCGGCGGACACACTGGATGTGATCGACACCCAATTGAACAAGGTAACGGCAAGCGTACCCGTGGGGATCGATCCGGTCTGTGTCGCCGTTCGCCCTGATGGCAAAGAGGTCTGGGTTTCAAACTACGTCTCTGACACAGTCAGCGTCGTCGACAACGACGGCAATAGCCCAACCTATCTGTGCGTTGTGGCGACGATTCAAGACATCGATTTGCGCAAAAAGTCGACTCGATTTGATGAGCCAGCCGGGATTGCGTTTGCGGGCAATGCAAAAGCGTATGTGGCGCTTGCTTCGACAAACCGTATCGCAGTGATCGACGTTGCGTCCCGGAAAGTTGTCAGTCACATCAATGTCCCGTCACAAGAACCGCGACTGCTGCGAGTGCGCGACAGCAAGCTGTACGTTGCACCCTTTGAGTCAAACAATCAAACGCAATTGTCGGGCGGCGATGCGGATTCGATTGATGGACATCAGGTGACATTCGATGCTCATAAGCTTGCAGACTCATTTGACTCGGCAGGTTTTACTTTGGACATCATTAGACATTCGGAAATCCCCGACCGAGATCTCTACGTTTACGACACAGACGCCGACCAGCTGATTCAGACAGTGGAGTCGCTGGGAACGCTGCAGTATGGTTTTGACGTGGCCCCAGACGGGACCGTGATGATCGCGCACACGGAAGCTCGCAATCATGTCAACGGTCGTGCCGGAACCAAGAAGCATGGATTGAAAGAGCTTCAAAATCGTCCTTACCTCAATCGAATTGCGGTTGTTTCTCCCCAAGGCAAATCCGACTTCATCCACCTCAATCCACTCCCGCCGACGCAGCCGGATCGCGAGTCGGCGATTGCAACGCCATCCGCGATTCACATATCGGGGAAGATCGCCTACATCACCGCCGAAGGCTCAGATCATCTCGTTGCTGTCGACGCAAAGTCGGGCGAGATTCTAGATCGCGTGAAAGTTGGCGCGGTACCGCGTGGTATTGTCGTTCAGCGTCAGTCCGCTTGGGTCTTCAATGCCGTCGACAACTCGGTGACCCGCGTGACAGTGTCGGATCCAACTGCGCTGAAAGTTCTTCAAACGATCGGTCTGAATGATCCAACTCTCGCTCGGACCAAGGCTGGCAGGGTTGCGTTTCACACCGCACGAGCTTCATCCAATGGAACTTTCTCGTGCGCGAGTTGCCATCCGAATGGCCATACCGATCACTTGCTGTGGGTTCTGGACACTCCTCACATCGTTGGAGCGGATCAGATTGAACCGCGGTTGTCACAGCAACTGCGCGGACTGCGTGGAACAGCTCCTTATCATTGGGATGGAATTCCGGGCGATCCGTACGGCGGCCAAAACGCTTCGACACACCGCCAACTTCCACCCAACTGTGACATCAATGATCCCGTCAGCGCCGTTCGTCATCTTATCGATGGAGGAATGGCGACCACGATGTTGGCGCAGAAAAGCGAAACCATCAACGACGAAGGCAAAAAGGGATACCTCTCGAAAGACGAACGGGACGCGATGGCAGAGTTCCTGCTGGACTTGAATCACAAGCCACCTCGTGGACGAGCCTATACCGATCAGCTTTCCGATCGCGCGTTGACAGGCTTGGAACGGTTTCACATCACGGGTGCACGCGACAAGCAAAATTTGAACACGATGGTCTGCGGCAGTTGCCACACAATGCCCTATCTAACTACCGATCAAGGTTCCATGAACGTCCCCAGTTTTCGTGGTGCGCTTGATCGTTTCATCACGCAAGCCCAAGGCAGAAATAGTGTCATCAGCCTTAGCGGCGTGAAGCAAATTGCTGACAAGGGCTGGCGAGGTGAAGAAGTTTGGAAACGAATGCTCGCGATGGGCGAGCCAAAACGTTTGAGGCCAGTCATCGATATGTTCAAAGAATCCAGCACTGGTTTTTCGGGGGCCTTTGGAAGACAGGCCACGTTAAGTCAACAGACCGTCTTCGATCCTTTAACAATCGACCTGCTGCCGGCTCTTGAGAAAGCGGCATTGGAAGGAGCCGTCGTCTTAAAGATCACCGGCCGTATGCTTCCCTCCGATGATTCTCTGACGATGACGTTTGATATTCAAACCGAACGATTCGTTGTCGATAAAACCGGCGGAGGCAGCTATTCAACTTCCGAACTGTTGAAACTTGCACAGCGGGGCAAATTCATCGGCACCCTCACTGGGTATCATCCGAGCGAAGTTCGGTCGACTCCGCCCGCAATCTGGACGATCGGCTCGTTGCATCAACAACGGGGCGTGCAGCTGTTCCCTCGTATCGATCGTGATCACATGGAAATGTCGATCAGCGGTCGACATATTCAGTCCGGGGCATCATTGCTTGTCAATGGTCGCCGGGTGCGCGGAAGCATTGAATCCGCAGGGGAAGACAGGGTCGATATAAAACTGAAGGAACTGCCACCGCGCGGCATCAACACGTTACAGGTGCAGAATCGCAACAGCTACCTAAGTAACGACTTTATCTTTTTCGTTGAATCGAAAGCCGAGGCGATCGAGCGTTATCGACGCGAGCCCGATTATCTGCTGACGGCGATTCTTAATTCGGCCATCGTCAACAACAATCCAACCGAAGCTCGACTCGTGTTGGAAGCGGGCGCGGAGCTGAATGCTCCACACAGGCATTTCGATTTCGAGCGGCCTCCTATTATTCTGGCTGCAATGTATGGACGGTCCGAACTTGTCGCCAACCTGCTTGACCGTGGAGCCGACCCCAACATTCAGGACAAGGACGGTTTGACCGCGCTGCATGAAGCGGCACGATTGGGTCGGCTGCAAATCTGCAAGACGCTGATTGGTGCGGGTGCGAAACTGCAGTTGAACAGCGATGATGGAGAACGCCCCATCGATCTGACTGATCATTTCCTCACCGAAGGCAATTTCGAAAAATACTTTGCGCCCTACCGTGTGAACCTGAAGCTCGACTATGACCGGTACCTTCGGGAACGCACGGAAGTGGCGAAGTTGGTTGAGCCTGAACCTGGCACTACCAAGCAACCTATTGCTACGGGTGCCGATGTCGACCAGAAGCAGGCGGGCACGGGCAACACATCATCGATCACGGAAGCCGATTGGGCTATGTACAACCACGACGCGCGCGGCTGGAGATTCAATTCGGCGGAAACAAAACTCAGCCCAAAGAACGTTGGCAGTCTTGTGGAGAAGTGGCGTTTTCCGCCGGCCGACTCCAAGGAGACCATAGGAGCCGTTCATGCCACACCTTCGGTCGTCAATGGCGAAGTCTACTTTGGAACCGCAACGTTTCCGGCTTTCTATAAGCTCGATGCCAACGGAAATCTTCTTTGGGTTTACCGAAATCAGGCACGTCGCACGGAACTGCCTCCAGCCAGCGACGGTGTGTTAGGCGACAAGCTGCTCAGTACGATTCGCGCCGGTGGCACGACGAGTTCCGCTCTCGTCATTGAAGGTGCCGTGTGCTTCGCGGACACCGGAGGATGGATTTATTGCCTCGACGCGAAAACGGGGGCAGAACGCTGGAAAATCGACACTCGCAAAGCTCCGTTTCCCGGTGCGCATCCCGGATATTTTACGCAGTGCTCGCCGATTCTTGCCGACGGAAAAATCATCATCGGCGGCGGTACGATCGAGCAGATGTACGCTGGCACCAAAGCCTATCCCGGCAGCACGGGGAGAGGTTTTGTGGTGGCGATTGATCCCACGTCCGGCAAGGTGATTTGGAAGTTCGACCTCGGTGAGCGGCCCCGAAAGTTCGACAAGCCGTTCACAGTGCAGAACGACTGGGGCACGACAACCTACACTCACGGTCCGGCGACAAGCAGTATCTGGTGTACACCGTCGTATGATGAAGAATCGAAGTCCATCTTCTTTGGAACCGATGTCAACACGGCGCCACGACAGCCGACAAAAGATAATCCGAACCTCTTCACCGAAGATTCCGACGCTATCATCTGCCTTGATGTTGAAACCGGAAAACGTAAATGGCGAACGCAAATCCACGAGGGTGATCAGTGGAACAATGCGATGCGCGGCTGGGACTCAAAGACCGGCCGGTATAAAGACTGCTCGATTGGCGATACGCCCAAACTCCTGACTCTCACAATCGACGATAAGCCTACCAAGGTTGTGGGTGCAGGATGCAAGAACGGCGGATTCTATCTTCTCCGCGCGGACGACGGAGCGATTATCAACCATACGCCGCTCTACACGGGACCACCCACTGAACCACCTGCCAAGCACGACCCTCGCGTTCTTGCTTTGCCGAGTCCAATTGGCGGTCTGCAGACGGGCTGCGCGACCGACGGACGCAGAATCTTTACCAACGGCATCGACGCCCTCCGCCTGACCACTCAGGAAAGTCCTTTCGCACGCAATCAGATTCCCACCGGTGGACGTGTCACAGCGACCAGCGTTGATCTGAAAACTGAGTTTTGGCGTCACGAGCGTCCCAAAGTTCAGGTGAGTATTGGCGAGATAAAGTATCAACGCGGTGATATTGTCGGCAGCGGCATTGCTGTGGGAAATGGAGTCGCGTACTTCACGGCTGCGGGGAGTGAAAAATTGGTCGCTCTCGATATTGATACCGGAGCCATGTTGCGAGAAATCGAGATCGGACCGGTTTTTTGCGGCCCCTCTCTGTCTCGCGGCCACGTCTATGTCGGGACTGGCAACACCGTTTTCAGCGGTGGCAAAAACGACGCAAGCAAAAAGCATCCGATCACAACTAAACGGAAGGTCGGCGGCCTGTTTCCGCTGCAGATCATCGGCAGCGTGCGTTGCTATGGCTTGCCGGATAAACCACAGCCTACTAGCGAAAGAGCGAACCAATAATGCCCAATCTAATCGTGACCGTCACCCAATATTGCACCCCCAGACTTCAATGGATATTTCATGCCGCAATCATGGTGACGCTCATCGCCTGTTCGACGAATACATTTGCTCAGCAAGGAACGAGCCGCGCCGATTGGAAGGCGAAGAAGTATCCGTCAATCCCGGACGACGTTGAGCGAACATCGGTGACGATTTGGAGCGATGGGACCAGAATGGCGGGCGACATCTACCGCCCCAAAAAAACGCCCGTTGGTACGAAACTGCCTGCGATCGTTTTTGTCCATGGAACCGGTGGCGTCAAAAAAATGCCTTGGTCAGTCAAGCTGGCGACGGGATTCGCACAGCATGGCTATGTCTTTCTGAATTTCGACTACCGCGGCTGGGGCGAGAGCGAAAGCAAGCTGTTGCTGCTCGGTGAAATGCCGGAACCGAATAAGGCGGGCGAAGTCACGGTCAAGGCACGCGCAATTCGCTGGCAGATGGATTTCGCGGATCAAACGACTGACATCCGCAACGCGATCGCCTTTATCTCGGGCGAGTCAGATGTCGATCCGGCACGAATCGGAATACTCGGCACGAGCTACGGTGGCGGACTGGTCACATGGACGGCCGCGAACGATCCTCGTTTGAAATGCGCGGCTGTTCAGGTTCCGGGGATGGGAAGCCACAAGCAACTCCCGTTCTACGAGAAGGTCTACGCGTTGATGACAAAACAGGCTCGTGGTGACGCTGAACCAATTCCATTCCGTACCGGCGCACCCGGCGGGAAAATGTCGTCCTATTCCCACATGCGTTACAACATCGCCAAGGACGCCTCCTTCAACGCGATCAAAGCCGCCAGTGACGTCAAAATTCCGATGTTAATTATCGACGCCGGACAAGAAGAACTAATGGACATCACAAAAAACGGCGGTCGCGTCGCAGAGATCCTTCAGGCCAACGGAACGACCGTGAAGTACCACGTCATACCGGACATGGGGCACTACGGTGTTTACAGCCATCGGCTGAAGGATGCATTGAAGATGGAGATCGACTGGTTCGATGAGCATCTGGCAGCGGCACAGAATGCTAGAGATCGAAAATGAAGCACCTTCACAGTTAGCCAGCACGGAGAACAGCGAAACACAATGCGAAGCAGATGCCTCATCTTCCTGGCAGTGGTGTCACTACTGTCCTTGTCATATTTTCTAAACGCTCAGGCCGCCCGAGACGAAGCGTCAACACGTACGGCACTCATGTACGCTCGCGAATGTGAAAAGCACCTTGGCCCGTTCCCGAAGTTTCGATACGAGGATGCTATCGAAATTCCAATCACGCAAAACGGAAAGCGAGTGATTGTCACAGCAGAAAATATTGGGAAGAACTTGAAGTCCTGTGACAAGCCAGCGGCTTTTGGCGCTCCGTGCCAGCTCGGCAACCGTGTGGGACGTTACCAGGGACTCAAAGCGAATGGATCGCCGAACCCCGATGTCGTCTTCGTGACGTTTTTTCGCGATGGGGGCTTAGGTGTCATTGGTCACAACATGAAAACAGGGGCCACGTGTTTCCTGTCCGTCCAGGATGAGTTTGATCCCAAACAAGGCCTGCCGACTCCAGATGAGCCAAATTATAACAAGGCGTGGCAGCCGCCGACTGTGGTTGGCAGAGATGGGTGCGTGAGGTGCCACATGGCCGATCCGTTTTTGCATTCGCCATGGATTGACCAAGTGCGTGATCCGAAGAACCCAGAGGAAACACTCGTGCCTCTACTCGCAGATGTCGATTCGCCTTACTTTGTCGTTGGAAAAGAATTCCCTGCTCCGCCAGGCAGAAAACCCGGTGCGATTCACGCAACGATTCCGAAACATCTGGAAGGTAATAAGTGTATCGAATGTCATGCTCCACAATGCGTCCCCGACTTCTTCAACGTCAAACTCGATGAGCTAAAAATGTCTGCGCCATTTCACACGATGGAAATGGAAACCAACGAGCAATGGGTCAAGGATCGGGGAGCCATTCGGGAGTATTGCCGATCATTGGACATCCAGTACTTCGAGCAGGAAAACGAGGGAGATTGGAAGCTGAGTGACCTCTGGGGCGTCGAAGAGGAAGACGAGGGGAAAGATAACGAGGCGGAAGATGACGATGATGGCCACCATTTTCCAGAGACCGCGTTCGAGTACGCAAAATTAGTCGAGCCGGAATTGGGAGTTCCTCCCAAGGTGAATCTGGACGACGCTGTCGAAATTCCGTTGTACGTAGACGGTATCCAGAAGTACGGAAACCTGGGCCGAGATTGCGACAACCCAACCTATCTGGGCAAGAGCACCGTTTCGGGTTCAACACTGCAACGTTACGAGGGTAGGACTGCCGACGGTAAGCCGTTGCCGGATGTTATCTGGATCAGCTTTGGTCGCAACTCAAGCAAAGACCACAAACATGTCGTCGGTTCCGTTCAAATGATCGGATACAACCAGCAGACCGGAGCCACCGCTTTCTTTGAAAGTCGAGGTAGCAATCTGGTGCCATGGGTGAAACTCGATGAAGGAACTCTTCGTATGCGAGGCGTTATGCCATGGATTGACAACCCGAAGGAGTTCAATCGAGCATTTATTCCGCCCGGCGACGTTCAGTGCGTGGAATGTCATCAGTCAGACCCTTTCATCACGAACGATTTCATCAACGCGGCAAAGATCCCTGGCGCCGATGAAAGCGTTGTGCCAGCCCTCGACAAGGATTCACCCTACTACGTGATTGGTGGCGACAACTGGGACATGCGGACCATTCACATTAAAAGCAACGCCTGTTTTGAGTGCCATCGCGTTGGCATGAGCACGATGACCATGTTCATGGAGAACGGCTGGGATCCCAACAAGCACATGCCTCCACACGATCCCGGCAGTCTTTCAGACGACCTGCGCGAGTTGCTGGAGGCCTGGAAGAAAGGCCCAGAAAACGTTGCCGACGCTCATTGGGTCATTCCACCAGGTCGCGGCAAAGACGGGGAATATGCGGGCGACGACTATCCGCACAAAGCACCATTCAATTCAGGTCCAAAGGGCAAGAACGTTCGAAGATGATTCGATCACCTTGCCTGCCGGGAAGTTGAAGCCAACGTCAAACCGCGCCAAGGGCACTGTTTGAGAAGCGGCAATCGAAATACTCGCGACCGGAACAAACTGAGACGATCATCCTCTGGGGATTGCTCATGGCTATCATCGGCGTGTACATGCTGGTTTCAGGCACCACGAAAAGCGAATTCATGATCTATCGGCTGTTGGTCGCCCGTTCAAGAATCCTCTGGGGCGAAGGCGACGCAGTCCACCGTTTCTACCAGCTCAGTCATGATCCTTGGCGTCTTGTGGGCGCTGGGTGTCGTCTGGAGTCCGTAGGTCCTCTTCGCGGTTGAGTCCACCTCGTCATCGTTCGAGCCGAAAGACATCTGGTTGGTCAACTGGCTGGCGGACGACGATGGTATCGACATACTGGCTACACGATCTATTGCACCCGTCCGCCGAGAGAACGACACGGAGACTCCGATGAAGCACGCTGCAAGCTTCTGCTTTCTGACACTTGCCCTTGCGGCGCTGGTGCCCCATGGCTCCGCGCATGCGCATGAGCCGGATCCAACTGCGAAGTCTCAGCTGCTGCTCGCGCACTACATGCCGTGGTATGAGGCGAAGCCGTTCAGCAAGCAATGGGGTTGGCATTGGACCATGAACCAATTCGATCCGGCAAAGCAAACCGACGGCAAACGCGAGATCGCCTCGACGTATTATCCACTGATCGGACCGTACGACTCAGCGGATCCACATGTGCTTGAGTATCACGTTCTGTTGATGAAGCTCGCCGGTATTGACGGTGTGATTGTCGACTGGTACGGCCTGACCGACTATCGCGACTACGCAGCTCTCAATCACAACACAACGCAAATTCTAAAGCAATGCGAACGGCTCAATATGAAGTTTGTCATCTGTTACGAAGATCAGACAATCCCCGCGCTCGTCAAAGCGAAAAGGATAGCGGCGACTGACCGGGCGGCACACGCTGCAAAGGAAATCCGCTGGCTGAGTAAGTACTGGTTCAAGTCTGGCGCGTACGTGAAGCTCGATGGCGAACCATTGCTTTTGTCATTTGGCCAGACGGGACTGACGGACGAGGAATGGTCGCAGTGTCTGAAAGAGACCGAGGCCCGGGTGACCTACATTAGTCAGCATCATCGGCGTCACGTTGCGCATGGCGCATTTGACTGGCCCGTTCCGTCCGACGCTTTAGCTAAATGGGATCAGTTCTACCGTGATTCACAGCGATGGCCGCACGCGATTCCGGTGGCCTTTCCTCGGTTTGTCGACATCTACGCCGAGGCGAAAGTCAGTGAGAGCTATGGCCGACTTGATGACGACGGTGGCGCATCACTCCGCAAAATGTTAAAACGCGCGGGAGCATCAAAGGCTGCCATCGTGCAGATTGCCACTTGGAACGACTGGGGCGAAGGCACACAAATAGAACCATGCCACGAATTTGGCTACCGCGACCTGGAAATTGTACAGGAAGTCCGGCGACCGCAATTTGGTCAGGGGTTTAATCTAACCCCTGAGGATCTGCGACTGCCAATCCGTATCCTGCAGCGACGCCGACAAGTGACCAGTGACGAGCAGAAGAAGTCGCTCGACCAAATCGCACAAATGATCGCCACTGGTGATCTGTCCGCAGCGCGAACTGAACTGTCGAACTAAATCATGACCGGGCCAGCTACGAGCTTGAGAAATCACTCATAGCAGTGACCGGTCAATTGGTGCTGGTCGCCGGTACTGCAAAGAGCGAATTCATCATCTATCGGCTGATGGTGGCCCGCTCAAGGATCCTCTGGGGCGACGGGGACGCGGTTCATCGCTTCTGCCAGTTCAGTGGGCTGATTGTCATGATCCTCGGCGTTCTCCTGGCGACTGGGCTCATTGGGAAGAGTTAAGCAATTTGGGATTTCTCTCCTCCGCTGTCACAGTTGTCGAGTCGCTTCAAGACCTGAGTAACCCTCGCTCGACTCACACCCAGATACCGAGCCAATTCCGCACGCGTCCGAACCACGCCCGAATCGAGAAACGACTGGTAATAGAGCGGGAGTTTCATCCGATCCGGCTTCGATTTTTTCGGTGGCTTTTTCGCTTTGGGGAGGCCGGAAATCGGTTTCCAGCAGTGGAATTCGACCTTCGGAAATCGACGTAAGTTGTTGATACGGTAAGCACCTACCTCAACAAGGCCAGATGTTCGCATAGAGTACGGATCAGGGAGCTTTCTGGGCACTATACACATCGAAACCCTTCGCCACACCTTTTTGTGGCGGAGGGTTTTGTCATTGATGGAGAACGTGGGCGTTACCCAATCAACTTTGCTCTACGGCTAATGTAACGGATCTTATGTGGGAGAACTGCCACCGTCATTCCCTTCGCCCTCGCTGATCCTGGTCGTCATCGTTCGAGAAATGGCAAGTGAACGCCTTGATCGCTTTTGCACTTCGACCATTACTTTCCGGCATCGACCAGATTCTGTTGAATGAATCCTTTCTGTGTGGCCGTGAGAGAGTCCTTGATGATCTGGATTGCCCTTGCTTCGGCGACGGCAGTCTGTACCTCGGTTTGGGCGAATTGCCCGCCCGCCTGCTGGAGTTTTCTCTCGACTGCGGGCTTGCCGGTTTTCATTGCGTCGAGAGCGATGATGACCTGTGTACGTCGCGACATTTGAGTCTGGAGCGATCTGACCTGGCTGCCGAGCAGTTGGTAGAGCTGCTGCTGCTGGGTTCCGTTGAGTGTATTCAGGAATAGACCGGTCGTTTGTCCTTCTTTGCCGCCGCCTGATTTGCCTCCAAATAGGCCGTTCGACCTGCCCGTGCGAGACGCGGCGTTTTGTGCTGCGGTGCCGGTACAGTAGCAGGCGGCTTTGTAGGCCAGTATGGCAATCGCTTCCTGATCCTTGGTGTCATGTTTTGCCAGTGCGGCACGCACTTCGGCGATGGACTCGTTGTTTGTGTTGACGGCCGCCGGACTCGAACGAACCAGCAGGAGGAATTGTTCTTGTTCCTGCGTCAGTGATTTTGCGATGTCCGCGAACACGCGAGCTTGGGCGATTGCGATGTCGATTTCCTTTTCGCCCACCGCTTTCGCTGCATCGGCGAGTGATCGCTCAAGACCACGCTGCGGTGGCTTTTCTTCTGAGAGCGATTGCAGCATGGTGAGAACTTTCTCGCGAAGCTGTTCGTACTCGGCGATGTCTGTTCTTTGGCCCGTGACCAGTTTGCCGAGTTGACCTCGTTGTTCACCATCGAGTCGGCTCAAAACGTAGAGGCCGATATCGGTTTCGGAGATCGGCGGTTCAGGTTGTGCATCACCTTCGGCTGCCACGTCTTTCGGTATTTCCATTGAGCCGAAGTAATCGGCGATCGAAAGCAACGACGTCTTCGATCGAGCCTGCGACCCGACGATGTGTTCAAGGGCACGACCGCAAAGCGAATCGAGCAATTTGACTTCGTCTTTGGACAGTTGTTGAAAACCGGGCGGAAGATGAGCAGCAGGGGACTCCTTTCCATTCTTCGCTTCGCCGCCACGTCCTTTCTGACCGCCGCCTTTGCCTCCTTTCATTCCTTTGCCACCTGCCTGTTTCTGTCCGCCGCCTTGCTTGCCTTTTTGGGCAAATGTAGTGCTCTGCAACGTGGGGACACACACGAGGGCGATGGCAAGCAAGAAAATTGATGAGAGTTTCATGGTGATCTCGTGAAAGAAGGTTCAAGTTACACACGCATCCAGCGTGCGTGATTCGACTGATGGTGAAGTGGCGACTTGCCTCACGTGCTGAGTCACAAACAGCAATGTCGGGGCAAGGATCAACACGATGGCAGTTGCGAACATCAAGCCGAACGCGAGGCTGGTGGCCATCGGGATCAGGACGAGTGCTTGACGTTGCGTTTCCAACAAGATGGGTAAGACGCCTGCGATTGTTGTGATTGACGTCAGGATAACGGGACGAAATCGACGTCGACCAGCGTCGAGGACGGCGTCTTGAATTGACAGTCCATCTCTCAATCGCATGTTGATGAAATCGATTAGCACGATGGAGTCGTTGACGACGATGCCTGAGAGCGCGATCAGGCCGTAGATGCTGAATAGCGTTAGGGGCAGTTGCATCCACAGGTGACCAGCGATCGCTCCGATGAATCCGAAGGGGATGATCGACAACACAAGGATGGGCTGTATGTAGGATTTGAATTCGATCGTAAGCAGCAGATACATCGCTCCGATGACAAGAACAAAGCCAAGAATGATGCTCCACATCGATTCATCCGTCTGCTCTTGCTGGCCACGCCAACGCACATTGATGTTTGGGAATAGCTCGACCAATAGGGGAACGAATGATTGTTTGAGGTCACTGACAATGTTCATCGCGTTGGCTTGATCTTCGTCGACGTCGGCGGAGATCGTGATGGCTCGCATCTGGTCTGTGCGATAGATCAGCGAATCAGTTCTCGCCACCTCGATGTCGGCGAGTTCGGTAATGGGAAAGACGTGGCCATCGGGAGTTCGATGCCGAATCTGACGAAAGTCTGCCAATGAGTCACGTTGATCGCTGGGATAGCGGACTCGAAGCTCGACTTCGTGCCGATCACGTTGTAATCGCATGACTTCGTCACCGTAGTATGCCGAACGCACCGTTTGAGAAAGTCCAGCCAAGGACACGCCCATGGACCGGGCTTGGTCTTTGATCTTGAGCCGGTACTCGTACTTGCCGGGCTTTGACCCTGCCGTGACATCGAAGACACCGGGGTATTCGCCCAATCGGCTGGAGACCTGCGCAACAGCTTCCTGCAGTTCGGCGATGTCATCGCTTCCCGCCAGCAGCGTGACTTCGATGGGAGCGGCTGCCGGTCCTCGCGGTCCTGTGCCGAACACCAATACGTCCGTGCCCGGAAATTCGCCGGCTCGCTTTCGCCAACGGTTGATGATCTCCTTCGCTGAAACTTTTCGCATACCGGAATCGATCAGCGAGACTGTGACGCTGCCGACGTGACTGCCGGTGGAAACGTCACCGGTCGAACTCGCTCCAAAACCAACCGCACGATGCATCGCGAGAACCACTCCGTCTTCACAGCCGCCTATTCCTTCTTCGGCGAGTTCCTTGTTGACCGCGGCGAGTGCGGATTCGATCCGCGTCGTGGCCTCATCGGTGACCGATGCTGGGGTGCCGTTCGGATACGCAATCAATACTGAAAGTACGTTGGAGTCAACTTGAGGGATCACCACGAAGGGAACGTGACCACTACGCACGATGCCTGTGGACACAATGAGCAGCCCGACGGCAGTCGCGATCACAAAAGCGGGATTGGCTAACGATCGTGACAACGCTGGCAGATAGAGTCGCTCGATGAAGACATCCAACATCTTAGAAAAGCGTTCGTTTAGATATCCGAACAGCACCGCGATAAAGCGAAGCGGGGTGAGCAACCAGCCGGCAATTGTCAAAGACAGATTACTCTGGTGAGCCAGATGTGACGGCAACACGGTGACACTTTCCACCAGGGAAACAATCAGCATCGCGATCACTGCAATCGGAAGCACGGTCGTGAATCGCCCAAGTTGGCCAGTCACGAACATCAGCGGCAGAAACGCAATCACGGTCGTGCTGACCGAAACGACTACCGATGGCATGACTTCCAGCGTGCCATCGATTGCCGCCTGACGATAGCCTTTACCAAGCGAACGGTGAACGTAGATGTTTTCTCCAATCACGATCGCATCATCGACAACGATTCCCAACGCGATCAGAAATGCGAACAGCGAAGTGAGATTCAGCGTCTGGCCGGTGAAGTACATCACGATGCCAGCACCGCAGACGGCGATCGGTATTCCCATTGCCACCCAGAACGCGAGCCGCATTTCGAGGAACAACGCGAGCAGGATGAATACCAGCACCAATCCCTGCCAACCGTTCTTGAGCATCAACGACAATCGATCTCGAACGTCGTCGCTGCGATCTCGATAGGCAACCATTGAGTAACCGTCGGGCAGCTTCGCGTTGTCGAGGTATGAGTAAACATCTCGACCGACTTCCAACAAGTCCTCGCTTTGTGTGGTGTTGACCGAGATCGCGATTCCGGGGTGGCCATTGATGCGGCTGATGGCTGTCGCATCCGAAAAGGCATCTCGCACCGTGCCGAGTTCGTTGAGTCGTAGCGTCAAACCGCCGGGAGTGTTAATGATCGGCAGGCGTGCAATCTCGGAACCAATGCTGCTGCGATTGGAACCGCGCAACAAAATCTCCTGCGATGCACTTCGCAGTGTTCCACCGGGAATCTCGACGTTCTCTTCACGAATGATCTGGGCGACATCTGACAGCGTCAGTCCATATTGCCGAAGTGTTTCTTCACGCAGCTCGACGTCAATCTGAAACTCCGGCACGCCGAGCAGTTCAACTTGCGAAATGCTGGCGAGCCGCAGCAAGTCGTCTCGAACTCGCTCGGCAGTTCGCCGTAGTTCGATGGCCGACGAGATCGAATCGGAGTCCGGCCCAATGAGCCCAATTTGAATGGCGGTTGAGTTCGGTATTCGCTGACTAATCACGGGAGCTTCGGCCAGCAGCGGGAAACTGGGAATCTGATCCACCGCAGCTCGCACATCGCCGAGAATCTGTTGCACGTCGCTTTGGCTGACACCCGAATCGAGAATCAGTCGAACGCTGCCGGAACCTTCCGAGGCGGTCGCATTGATCTCGTCGATGCCGTAGATGGAAGCGACCGCCGATTCGATCTTCTCGCAGATCGCCTCTTCGATGTCTTCGGGACTCGCACCGGGATAGGCGACGCGGATTTCGATTTCATCGAGCACGTAGTACGGCCAGAATTCACGTTGCATCGAAGCCATGCACCACGTTCCAGCGGCAAGCAAAGCAATCATGGCAACATTCATAGCAGGCGTATTATCGACCGCCCAACGGACCATCGACTTCATGGAGAAACGCCTCCAACCTTGGCCGTATGCTCGGCCATCGCAGGTCGGATGTTGTCGCTCGGGAAAGTTTCCGTTGCGACATTCCTTGCCTCTCGCTCCCGAACCGCCAGTCCGTCTTTCGCATTGGCGACCGGCGATATGATTACTTTGTCCTGTGGCCGAATGTTGTTTGCGTCTGCCTCCACGATTGCCAAGCCGCCGCGAGAATGAATCGTCTTGACGGGGACTGCACACAGCTTCCCGTGTCGGACTAGCCAAACGCAGCCGTCCGTGCGGATTCCTTGCTCGGGCAATTGAAGCAACGGGCGATTGGGGTGACATTGAACTTGGACGTTCACAAACATCCCGGTCATCAATGGAATCTGATATTCCGCTGCCGATTCGATTTGATTGCCGTCGATCAGCACACGACACGCGATGGTTCTTGTCGTTGGGTCGAGACCCGCACCGTGTTGACGAACGAGGTGGCCGTGCAGCGTATGACTGTTTCCCGCTGCGTTGTAGATCACATCCGCAACGACGGGAGTGATGCGTTTGTCACCGTCGAAACTTTGCACCGCCGAATCAGTTGACGTTGTTGCTCGACTACCCCATACCCACGCCATCTCGTCGAGCTTCAAGTGGCAATGAACTTCGAGGCATCCCGATTCTTCGATCGACAGAAGTGCATCGCCTGCCTGCACCATTGAATGCTCTTCCTGTGGAGCAGCAACGACGATGCCCGACACGGGTGCCTTGATTTCAGCCGCCGCCTGATCGAGTTTCGCTTCTTCGAGCTGCACCATCGCCAGCTTATTCGCCAATTCCTGCTCAGCGATCTGAATTTCCAAGCTGCGCCCGCGACCAACGAGTTGTTCGATGGCAAGACGAGCGTCGAGTTCCAGTTTCTCAGCAGCACCGAGTTCCGATGTCGACGTTGCCTGCGACCGATGCAGCTTGTGGATTCTCTCAACATCATCGATCAATATCTGATGTGACTTACGAGCGAGCGATGTCTGCGCGGTCAAGTTTGCCTGATCCTGTTGAAGCTGTTTCAAAGTTGTTGCGGCTTGATTCACCGTGATCTCAAGACACTGCACAGCCAATGCAAATCGCTGCGGATCGATTTTGATCAGCGTCTCACCAGCTTCGACCTGTTCGCCGACACGCAGATTCGGGTGCTTGAAGACGATTCGCCCTTGCACTTCCGATGCGAGAGACAACACGCGATGCGGGACCACTTCGCCTGTCGTTTCGATGCTCAGCGGTCCATCGAGTGATTGAACTTCGGCCACTTCAACGACCGTCGCCTTAGCGGCAGCTCTTGGTTTACGAGGCACTTCAGGCGTCGAACCCATTGCATAAAACGCGACGGCACTGCCGACAAGAATGATCGTCTGCAGCACATAGTGCGTGAGCCATCGTGTTTTAGAAAGGAATCGATTCACTATTGTTTGGTTTCACACAAAGACGCGAAGGAGACGAATGGGCTGGGAGGATTGCGCCTTAGCGCCTTTGCGTGAGTTCTCCTCTCCTCTACTCTCGTCGTGAAGCTTTCATTTCATCCGGCGTGATCCTGCCGTCGCCGTTTGTGTCCATCTTCGCGAACATGCGTTCCGCGTTGCCGACGGCTTCAGATCGAGTCAAAATTCCGTCTCCGTCGCGATCGATTTCTTTGGAATGTCCTTTCAGGAATCCGCCCATCGCACTTCGAGAACCGCCTCGACCGTTCAGTTCGGCAGCGCTCAGCTTGTCGTCGTTGTTGGCGTCATAGCCCGCGAACGCTTTGGTGGCTTCGCCAACGATTTCGTCTCGGCTGATGATCTTGTTCTTATCGATATCAATCTCATCGGCATGAACCAGAATCCACGGTTGACGGGGACCATCGCCGGGCTGTGGCCCCTTCGGCCCACCGATATTCGGACCGCCAGCTTGTCCCGGAGGCCTTTCCCCACGCGGTCCGCCACCTTCGCCAACTCGCCGCTGACCACCGGGGCCTCGAAGTTCGTCTGCGGTGATCTGGCTATCTTTATTGGTGTCGAGCTTGCGTAGTGCGGCTGCGGCTTCGCGAAGTTCTGCCTTGTCGATTTTGCCGTCGCCATTTACATCCAACGCCGCGACGATTGGATCACCACCGGCCCTACCACCATCAGGGCGTCCGCCGCCTTCGCCACGACCTCGATTGCCTTGCGGTTCGTTGCCGGTTGGACGTTCGGCATTCCGGCGACCGTCGCCACCACCTCCTTGACGTGGCGTATAGTTCTCGGTCTTCGTTCCTTGCGTTGAAACAAAGTTGAACGTCGCCGATCCATTGGTGGCGACCGTGTACTCGACGGATCGTGGGTCACCGAAAACTTCGTAACGCACAATGAAGCTGCCCGGCTTCGGCCTCTCAAACCCGACGATCTTCGCCCCTTTCAGACCGGGAAGCGATGGCCGAACACCTTGCGCCCGCGGTTGCGGATCAACCTGCCCGTTCAACTCAACGACTTCGCCGTAGAAACCACCGTTCAAATAAGGAAACGTATTCGTCGCGTGATAGTGGTACTCGCCATCCGGTCCTTTGTGGCCGTTCAACCAATCGAGATTCGTTGGCGGCTTGCCGTTCGGATCGTTGTAGCCGTAGATCGGATAGCCATCGAGGGCTACGGCGACTGGGTTTCCGGGACCGACGATCTTTTCCAGATGCATGGGAGCAATGTGGTAGTGGTAATCGTCAGCCCGACCACAATGCCCGCCCCACTGATCCAGTTCACCCGCCTTCAGTGTGTCCGTTTTGCCATCGTTCTTGATCGGGTTAAAGATGGGGACACCGTTGACCGCCAATGCAATCGCACCACGAAAGAAATGTTCCTTCGTCGACATTGGGTTCTTCGCGGGAACCGGGTGCAGCGGAATTCTCCACGCGTTGTTGCCCGTGTACGACTGAGGCAGAGGGACTTGTTGTTGCCAGGCGGTGATGCCAGTCATCATCGGATGATCTGGCATGCCGGTCGATTCAACGAACAGGAAGTCACGATCCCAGCGAACCTTGACGTCCTTGGCGAAAGGATTGAAGAAACTCGCCAGCGTCGGCGACTCAGCCGCCTCCTGACGGAATGCAGTAAGCTGCCAAACCGGTTGAGTGTTCAGTTGGAGAATTTGCTCCTGTCGCTGCTGCACAAATTCCAGATCGTCTGGCGTCAGCACCTGCGTTGGAACGGCGACCACACGTCCATCCGTTGTTTGCAGTTTGACTTGATCGTTTTCTGCTGTCAGCAGCGAGGCTTCAACAGTCGTTGGTGTGCTGGACACAGTCCACGATCCAATCTTCCACGTGCGACTGACCGGCTTAGTGTCGGTTTGACCGCTGGCATGGCTGTGATGGGTATGATCATGTCCGTCGTGGCCGCGAGCCACTGTTAACCCGTTCGTCCACAATGCGCAGGCCGTGAGCCCGACAATGAATTGTCCGAATCGCATCTTTGTTCTCCCAGTATTTCGATCTGATTTTTCAAGTCGCTAATTTTAATTTCGGCCGCGGTTTCCACCGCCACCTCGACGGCCACCGCGTTGCCGCCCGCCACCTTGTGGAACCACATCTGTCAGCCCGCGAAAATCAGGACGGTCTTTCCCGTCGGGCGGCGACTTCACGACCGTGCGGAACAGCACGAGGTTGTCGAGCTTCACGTCGTCAGACCAGATGAACTTCGCTCCCTTGAAGTCATGTTCAAAGAACGGCTCCTTCGGTCCGACTTCTTCTTCGGTGAACTCTTTGGCGTTGGGCCATTTGCTGTCGTCGAAGTCGATCGCGAACCAGTCTTTGGGCAGCGGGATGTTTTCGACTCGCGGGTTCTTCATGTCGCCATCAATCGGCCCCCATGAAACTTTCTTCGCTTTCCATGTCGCGTTGGTCACGGTGCCGTCACCCAGTTTCAGGATAAAACCGCCGTCGCCGATGTTGGTGTTGGCGTACTCCATGCCGGTTTTGGGATCGGCGTTGTCGACGCCCATGACAGCGATTGTCATTGGATAAGCGGGCAACACATCTACCGACACAACGTTGTGCGGAACAAACGAGATGGAATCGACAGCGACCAGTTCGCCGTTGATGTACAGCTTGAACGAGTTGTCCGCGTAGACGTTGGCTTTGATGGTGTCATCGATGCGAGGCTTGCGAGGCGGCTGTTGAGCCGTGACCGTAGCCTCGCATAAGAGGACGATACCGATTGCTCCGACCAAAAGTTGTTTCTTCATCGCTTGAGATCCCATTGGGTAAGTGTTTCTGATGTGCTACGCAAACATTGAGTTGAAAGTCAGCCAGCGAACGGTCAGGAGTGTGCAGATCAGGCATGCCCACCATGCCCCTTGTTGAGCGACTCGGTGTTGCCGCAGGCCGAACAGGAGTCCGACCGCAAGCAACGTCGCAGTGGTTTTCAGAGCAATCAACGCGAGCGGTTCATCAATCAAAGCGGCACCCAACGGATTGAGTTCCTTCATGTCACCAGCGCGCGAAACAAGCAGCGTCCAGATGAGATCGAGGGCCGATAAGACCGTCACGAGAGCCAGTGAGCGAATGACGGCATGTTTCGCGATCCGCGTTTCTGGCGATGCACCTTCCGGATCGGGTTTGAAAGACAGAAGATGTCCAAACGCCATGACTACCAGAAGCATGCCCACAACCGTCAACGGGTAAGCGCTATTCTCAAGGATGCGTTTCGCCAACACGCGATTCGCGTGTGATTCTTCGAGTCCGGCGACGCAAGTCAGCATTTCCCCGGCACGCCCGGAAAGCTCTTCGGGGCACTCGAATTCGCTGATCCATATGGCCCACGCAGTCTCATCGACACCGCTCGGAAGCCAATCCCGTTCCCCGTGGTTGAACGCCTGTCTAGATTCCGCGTTGACAAGAACATTCAGCAACTCGTAACTGTCGTTTCCATGAAACGCTTGAAATGGCTCCATTTCAAAGAGCACAAGGCCACCGTCCCCATCGAGCAAGTCCCGCAGTTTTCGACGGACTTGTTGTGCGTGACTACGGGCAACCCCGTTGCGTCGTTGCTTATCGTTCTTCCACGCTTCGAAGACCGAAAGATCAAACGTCGTCTCGTTAATGGAGACGTCAGATTCCGAGAATTCAATTTGATAAGGTGGTGGAAGATACTCGCCATTCAGGAACACATAGCCGGTATCGACGTTGAGCTGCGACGTTCCGTTCTGTTGACCACGCTGAACGCTCCGCTCGGCGTTTCTGACTGTTCGACCAGTACGTTCAACGTCCTGTGCCATCGACACGGAGCCCTGAACGGAGACAAATAGAAACAAAAACAGGGGAACTCTCACTGCTTCTTTCTCCTGTTTGTCTTTTCCTTGTTCGTTTTGTTTCCGCCACCGCCGCCCTTGCGTACGACCGGTTCTTTGCTCGGGTCGTAGTTTGGATTTGGAGTCGCCATTTGGGCGTCAACATCGTCGAGGTACTTCACCAGCAGGCTGTCCAGTTCCTTCACTCGCTGAGGCATCTGTTTCGATAGGTCATTTTGTTCCGAGATGTCCGTCTCCATATCGAACAGGGCCAGCCGATCTTCTTCATAGAATTTCAGCAGCTTATGCTTGCCGAGGTACAAGGCCGAATGGGGACCGTCACCACCTTGATAATGCGGGAAGTGAAACACCATTTCTTCACGCGGACGTTTGACGGTTCCCTTGCCATCATCGAGCAGGCCGGCAATGCTGCCGCCTTCGATGCCCGGAGCCAGTTTCGATCCAGGAATATCGGCCCATTCGCAGTAGGTCGGATAGAAGTCGTAGCCGACGACTCGTTCATGGCACCATGAATCGGCTGGAATGCCGGGGCCGCGAATGATCATCGGACTGCGAATGCCGCCTTCCCAGACGCCGCCTTTGCCGCCAGTCAGCCCGCCGCGTTTGCCTCCGCCTTTTCCGCCACCACCACCACTCCCATTGTCGGACATGTAGATGACAAAGGTGTTGTCCGCCAATCCGAGTCGGTCGATCGCGTCAACGACCATGCCGACTCCGGTGTCCAGATTCTCTGCAATCGCCGCACTGCCAACGCGTTTCTCGTCAACACTGCTGCCCATCTTCGCCGCGTACTTGGCAAGCGTCTCTTTCATCGCGTTTTGTGGAGCGTGCAAGGCATGCCACGACATCTGTATGAAGAACGGCTTGTCCGCTTGCTTGTTCTTCTCCATAAAGGCCACGGCACGCTTTGCCATGCCGAAGATATCAGCGGGATTCGGGTCGGCGTATTCGTGAGCGTACTCGTTGCCAATGTCGCCGTCGCCGTCGTCATAGCCATTCGCAGCAGGGCCGCCACCGTTGATGTGCCATTTGCCGTAGTGAGCGGTCGCGTAGCCTGCCGACTGCAGGAGTTCACCAATGGTGATTTCCGATGCAGGGATCGATCGAATATTGCGGGGTTCGATCATCTTGTGGCCCGTTTCCGCAGGGGCGGCCTTGGTCCAATGCATGGCTGCCGAACTTTTCCCGGTCTGCAAGCTGATACGAGTAGGTGAACACACCGACGCAGGCGCGTAGGCTGCCGAGAACCGCATCCCCTGTGCAGCCAGCCTTTCGAGATTCGGCGTGTCGACGATCGAACTCTTCGACCAATCCAGATCGGGGTGCATTGGGACAGAAAGCCCATTCCAAGCTTGATCATCAGACATCATGAACACGATGTTGGGACGCTCTGCCGCGTGTGCGGAAGCGGAGACAAAGCACACCAGAATTGCAATGTAGAGATGAGCCTTCATTCTGACTTTCCGTTGCTGTTCGCTGATCGATTGCCTTGACCGCCTTTGCCTTGACCGCCACGACGCTGCGAACTCTCAGCACCTTGTTGACCGCCGCGCCCCCCTTTTTCACCCTGACCACCGCCGCGAACGACTAGTTCCTGAGCATCGAGGATGCCGTCGTTGTTCACGTCCAGCTTCATCAAAGCGGCGACCGCACCGTCGATCTCTTTCGCCGACAAGTTGCCATCGCGGTCGATGTCCAGCAGTCGGAACAAGCCACCGCCACTTTGACCGCCGCCTTTCTGTCCTTGACCACCACCTCGGCCGCCACTCCCTCCACCTTTTTGGCCGTCGTTGCCGCCTCTTCGTGCACTTTGATCCTGTTGTTGACCCTGACCCTGTTTGTCATTCGCTTTATCGCCCCTCTGTGCAAACGCAGAGTCTGCGACAGACAGCAATGCGAACACTGCTGCAAAAGTGATGAGTCGTTTCATGTTTCTTTTCCTTGGGAGACTGTTGGTTTTCATGCTTTGTTAACGCCCACGTGCTTCGTCACGTGACAACGTGCCATCCTTGTTTTTGTCCAGAGAACGCAGCAACGCAGGCAGACGTTCGACTTCATCCTTCGTTAGCTGTCCATCGTTGTTTTCATCAAGACCCTGCATGATTGCGTCAGGTCTTGAGTTCGTGTTTCGCAAGGCAGCAGACTGTGGCGTTTCGCCCGATCGCTTTGCCGGCATTTCGGCATCAATGGAGTCGAGGTAGCTCGTGAGTTGCGTTGACAGTTCTTGCACTTTGTCGACGCGACTACCGGAAAGATCGTTGCGTTCACCAAGGTCTGTCGCGAGATCAAACAGTAAATGTCGCTGGCCCTCGTAGATTCGCACGAGCTTGTATTGGCCAGCAATGATCGCTGAAACCGGCCCCAACGGATCTTTGTCGTAGTGGGGAAAGTGAAAGACGATTGCTTCGCGTGAACGAGCAACTTTGCCTGAGACTGGATCGGCGAGTACCTGTCGCAGGCTGCCGCCTTCGACTTGGTCAGACAGCTTGCCGGAGACTCCAGCCAGATCAGCGACCGTCGGCACAACGTCCGCACCGGTAACCAACACACTTGAATGCGAGCCTGCCTTTGCCATCGGGCCACGCATGAAGAGCGGAATACGAATCCCGCCATCCCACAATCCGCCTTTGCCGCCTTGCAGTGGACCATTACGGCCGGGCGTGCCATGGTCGGCGGTGTAGATCACATAGGTATTGTCAGCAATGTTCAGTTCGTCCAACGTATCCAGCAGCATGCCGATCGTGATATCCATGTCGAGCAGCACCGCGGCAGCTCCCATGTTGCGTTCGTCTCTGCCAAGTCCGAGCTGCAGAACCTTCTCAAAGGTCTCCGGCTTCGCGTCCTCCTGAGAACGACCACCGTAGTGTGAAAGTTGAACGTAGAACGGCTTGTTTGCTGCGGCGTTCTGCTTTATGAACTCAATCCCACGTTCCGTCATGCCATACGCCTGCTTTGGATTTGGGTTGCGGGAATTCTCAGGACCACCGTTGCTGGTCGCTCCATCCGATTCGTCGAACCCATGAACTCGCGGATCAGACTTGCCAACATGCCATTTGCCAAAGTGTGCCGTCGCATACCCTGCTGTCTTCAACAACTCGGCAATTGTCGTCACGTCTCGCGGCAGTTCGCTGACGACACGCGGTTCGATCAGTGCCTGACCGGTGTCGCCGCCCGCGCCTGTAAAGGTCATTCCTAAGCGTGCGGGACTGATGCCGGTGAAATAGGTTGCTCGCGAAGGTGTACATCGTGGCGACGGAGCGTAGTAATTCGAGAACCGAATTCCTTCGCGAGCCAAACGCTCAAGATTTGGAGTCGAGAAGGAATTGCTCTTCGCTTCCGGCTCGTTTGGATCGAGCTGCACCGACGTGCTTGCCCAACCCTGACCTTCACCTTGGATGAACACGAAATTTGGTCGAATTGGACTTTCGTCAGCTTTGCAATGCGGCAACGCAAAGAAGATGAGCATTAAGAAACAGAGCTTGCGTTTCATTGACCGATTCTCCCTTTGCCATCTCCCGATAACATGTACGAATAACTCACATCGCCATTACGTTGGCTTCCGCCTTCGGCTGCAGGCAAATACGCACGGACATAATCAACGCGAGCTGAATCGCCACTCACGCGAACCCGTACGTGACCGCTGCTGCCCTGAACTTCGCCGCTGATGTACCCGTACTCTTCCGCGCTTTTCGTTCCTGATCGGGGGTGTCCGGGCTGCGGGACGAGTTGATACACGATGCCGTCGAGATCCTGCTTGATGAACATGTGGTCGTGCCCGTGAAAGACGACTCTCACACCGTGATCAACCAGCATTTGATGAATGGGCTTGCCCCAACCGGGACGATTGCGATCGAATTCGTCTTCTCCCGATATACCTTTGCCGCCCCATTCCCAGAACGGAGCTGCTTCTTTGCCGCCACGTTGATTGCGGTCACTGCCACCGACCAAGTGATGCAGAAACACAAACCGCAACTTCGCATCACTTTCTTCCAGCGACTGTTTCAGCCACTGGTATTGATGCTCGCCAAGCGTCCAGTACCAGTTGTCGCTGTTTCCGCCGCGAGAGCGCGTTGTTGTGTGTCGAAACGGATCAAGCACAATGAATTGAGCGTCACCCCATTCGAACTGGTAGTAGTTCTCTGGCAAACCAACTTCCCGTTCGAGCCTGTCGTTGCCCGTGAAGAAGTCATTCGGAAAAGGATTCGGCAGGTAACGTTTGCGAGTCGTTGTCGCCCAGACGTTTGAACCACGGTTACCGGATTCGCCGTCGTGATTTCCCAAAGCGAAGTACAACGCGGCGGAATGGCACAGGTGGCCGAGATAGTATCGCTGAGCCAGATACTGCGGCTCCGACAATTCGGGCTTCACGTATTTGCCCGTCATGAACGTGTCGCCCAGAGCAAAGTGGAAGTCGGGCTGATCCGCCAGAGCGTTTTCCAACGTTCGGAGGTAGACATCGCCACTGGTGTTTTCGTCCAGATGGGAATCGGCCTGCACGGTAAAGACAAACGAGCTAGTGTCTGACTTACCGCGCGGTTTGATGATTGAGAGCCGGTTAAACTCGG
>CALFSX010000246.1 GCA_937916515.1 uncultured Planctomycetaceae bacterium
TAGTTACATCGTGCTGCGACTGGGGTCTCCCGGCTGGCCGACTGACTACAACGACACGCATATCACGATTCTTTGGGGCGGGATTAATACGTTCGTCCTGATCGTATCCAGCTATTGCGTTGTGGTGGCTCACGAAGCGATGGCTCAGAAGAAGTTCGCAAAAGCCCGGCAGTTTTTAACTTACACGTTGCTGCTGGCCTGCCTGTTTTTGGGCATCAAGGGCATTGAATACTACGGCAAGATTTCCCACGACATTCTGCCAAGCCACATTCCGGAGACTCCCACACAGGCGATCGGCAAGGTCAATCGGCAGCTGGAGCAAGTAGTTCGCAAGCGGTTTGCTGCCTACACCGATGGTGGAATCGTTGAGGTGGCTGAAGCTAGAGACCTCGGCAGTGTAAGTGCGGCACTGGACATTCTGGCTAGTAATGCAGAAACACCTCCGGAGTTGAAATCCACAGTTGCTGCGGACGTTGAACTCTACCGGAAATGGCAGAACCTGCATCAGCACATCGTCGCGGATGTGTCGCTGAATGTGATTGAGGCTGCGGGACCGGGATACGCTGAGGCACGAAGCGAGCTTAAACCGGAGACGTCCCTGCCAGCGCTGGGTTTCGTCGAAGTGAAGCAGTATCTGGCTGGCCTGAAGGGGCAGGAGTACGTCGAAGACTCCGGTGAGTTACGCGATCTACCGGCGGAAACGGATCTTCCAGCTGAAGTCGCTGCCAGCAAAGCGGCCGTCGTCAGTGCCGTGCGAAGCGGTGTGTTCGATCCACATCCGGTTCTGTATGGAAACTTGTTCGCGTCGATCTACTTCCTGATGACAGGCTTTCATGCGATTCACGTCATTGTGGGGATGATTCTGTTTATCCGTCCACTGATGCAGGGATCTAACCTGGATGAACGCTGGACGGACTGGGTTGAAAACAGCGGACTCTACTGGCACTTTGTTGACCTGGTGTGGATCTTTCTGTTCCCGCTGCTGTACATCGCCTAAGCTCTGATTGATCGCGACAAACCCGTCGCTGCTGAACCACATTCTTCAATCCGGTCTCTGACCAGAAAAAAAATACGGAACATAACCATGGCACACGACGATCACAGTGCCCATCACGTCAACTACCTCTATGTGTTCTTCGCGCTTTGCGGATTCACGTTATTGTCGGTTGCCTTCGACATGCTGGGCGGCACCGTGCCTCACGCTGTGGTGATTGTCCTGGTGCTGGCAGTCGCCGTCGCAAAAGCGTTGAGCGTTATGATGTTCTTCATGCACCTGAAGTTTGAAGGCAATTGGAAGTACGTGCTGCTTGCTCCAACGACGATTTTAGCGATCGGCTTGCCGCTGGCTTTGTATCCGGATGTGGGCATTGCCTACTACACCCCAACCGCTCCTCAGATCCATCAGTGGGGCGACGAGTTCTCCGCGTACAAGACGGAGCACGCTCAACACGGCGAGCACGCAGAGCCTCCGGCAGGGGAAGAAACCGCTCCCGAAACCACACCGGCCCCTAAGTGAAACGCTGTTCACTTTCTGACAGGCCACCGAACACCTGTGGGCAACTGGAGATCTGAAATCTGATATTTCAGATCTCAGATCAACGCACAAAACGCCTCGCCCCTGTGAAATCAGTTAATCCGGCGGGCTCATCGTCGGACTGTCCAGTCGCACGGTTTCTGATTTCGGATTCCCTCGCGGCCATGACAGAATAAACCGTGTGCCCTCGTTTGGTTCACTTTCAATCCGGATTCGACCGCCGTGTTCACGGATGATCTTCCTCGCGACCGGAAGGCCAATGCCTGTTCCACGTTCGCCTTTGGACGATTCGAACACCTGAAACACACTGGCCCGCTGTTCTTCCGGAATGCCGGGGCCGTTGTCAGTCACAGCGACCAGCATCACGTCGTTCTGGCTGTCATAGCTGGTTTGCAGCACCACGTGGCCGTTGTCGCGTTCTGCTACCGCATCAATCGCATTCGCGACGATATTCAGTACCGCACGATGAATCGCCTCTTTGTCGAATTCTGCAATCGGCAGGGCTGCATCCGGGCGATACTCGAACTTCACTCCGTTTTCTTCAGATAATGACAGCGCGAGTTCAGCGACTTCTGCGCAGACATGATTTAGGTTGCCTGGTTCCAGTTTGGGGACTCGGTCTTTGCTAAAGGAAAGCATGTCCATCACCAAATCCAAAATGCGATTCTGGTTGCGTTCGACAATTCCCCAACCCTGTCGGATCAGTTTCTCCTGAGACTGATTCAGTCCCATTTCGATCAGGTAGCCGCCACCGCTGATGCCCTGCAGGATATTCTTGATGTGGTGACTCAGCACGGCCACGGTTTGTCCCATCGCCGCAAAACGTTCTGCCTTCAGCAGGGCGCTGTGAAACTGTCGCGATTCGACGGCCAAAGCCGTTTGGCGAGCGACCGCAAGGACAGACTTCAAGTGTTCATCACTCAATCCTCCGGTGGCTACTGTAGAAGCACCGGGCAAATCGTTGGTAGCGATATCGAGATAGAAGACTCCCAGCAGCTGTTCGTGTCCTTTCATCGGAGCACAAATGGCTTCGCGGATGCCCGACTGCACAATACTATGCCCGCCGAAGCGTGTGTCGCTCACGGCATCGGATGTCCGTACTGCCTGGCCGTGTTTCAACACATGCCCTGTGATCGAACGTGAGATGCACATCTGTTCCTGTTGAGCAGACGCCGACTCCTGGTTGCGATCGCGATGACAAAAAACGAATGGCGTCAGTTCGCCTCCCACCGCATCTCGCAACAGCACGCAGCCTCGATCCGCCCCGACAGCGGCGACCGTCAGGTAGAGTATTCGCTGCAACAAGGCTTCCTGAGTCTGGGCCGGGCGAACCAGTTCTTCGGCCACTTGGTATAGCAGTTCCAGTCCGGTTTTCTGTACAGGCCACACACTGGCGGATGACGCGGATTCGGCCTGCACAATGGCCGAATGCTGCGGCGAGTTTTCGTCATCGACGATCTGGATCAGATTCGACGGAGCTAGCGGTTGGTCCTGCACGCCCTGCTGAAACGTCAACGACGTCATTCCCAGACGAATTGAGTCGCCGTTTTGCAGAGGCGTCTCTGTGATGCGTTTTCCGTTGAGATACGCACCGTTGGCACTGTCGAGGTCGGTCAGTCGAAAACCCGTGCCGTCGTGATCCACGCGTACGTGCTTGCGAGAGACTTCGGTGTCGTCGACACGGATCTGCGAACCCACACTGCGTCCGATCGTCAGCGGGCAGTCTTCGGGGTAGAGGTCGAATCGAGTCCCGCCATTGGGACCACTGATGACAAGGAGTGTGGCGTTATTCATCGCGGGGGAAATTCAGGCGGAATGATTTGTGGAGACCAGACATGCTATCACCTCCTGCCAACAGACTGTAGCGCTAGGCGGAAAGTGGCTCTGGTTGGATGTAATAGATTGTTGCAAATCTTTCCCGGTGGCCGGAACTGCACAGAGCCGAGCGAAGGATGCCCGGGATTTCACTCGCCAGCTCGTTCCAACCCCAGATGGCCACCCCAATCGGCCGAATTCAAATTGCAACGACACCCCTCGTGATCAGTCCCACGGCGCCGAGAGAGGCGGAACGCGTTTTTCGGCAACAAATACGCCACATGAGCGGATAAGCGGTGCGGCGCTTGCGTATGCTTTTTGTTACTTGATCCTGTCTTTTCAGCATATTACGCTGACTTGTCACCGCGGGCACGCGTTTCGATCGAAGAATGCCTGCACTTGCGAGCGAGTACCGTTCACAACAAATCAGCAAACTGCTCTAGCTGCCATTTTACGAAACGTATTGCTGATCCGTGGACTACAAGAGCATCAACCGTCAGACCTGGAATCAACTTGCCGACACTGGCAGTCTGTTTGCGCGTGTGGCGACTTACGAAGAATGCCGGAAACCGCTTACAGTGCTGGACGGCCGCGGTTGGCTGCCACCGACTGTTGCCGGCCTGAACGTGTTGTGCCTGGCGTCAGGTGGTGGTTGGCAGTCTGTGCTGTATGCGGTCGCTGGTGCCAACGTAACTGTCGTGGACCTCAGCGAGTCGATGCTGGCGCTGGATCAACGGGAAGGCCAGCGCCGGGGGTTGAATATCCGCACGGTACAGGCATCGATGGATGACCTGCGAGAACTCAGCGACGAATCTTTCGACATTGTGCATCAGCCCGTCAGCACCTGCTACATCCCGGATCTGGTCCCAATGTATGCGGAGATCGCTCGGGTGTTGAAGGACAACGGCATCTACATCAGCCAGCACAAGCAGCCAGCGAGCGCGCAGATCAGTCATCGGAACGAGCGGCATCAGTTTGTGATTGGGGTCGAGTACTACCACACCGGTCCATTGCCGAAACAGATTGACGACGCCTATCGGGAGTCCGGTGCCACAGAGTATCTGCATCGACTTGACGAACTCATTGGCGGAATGTGTCGCAGCAACATGGCGTTGGAAGATCTGCGAGAGCCCATGCGTGCCGACTACAAAGCTGCGGTGACTCACTACGGCTATCGTGGCCGCTTCGTGCCGCCGTACGTGCGGATGAAGGCGCGTCGGGTGCCGCGGACAGACGCCGATCGCAGTACGCGGTCAGAAACGATCTGGACGCCGTGATCGACGAGAAAGTTCAACGGCTGCGCGAGCGGAATCCGTTGAATTCCACTACAGTTTGGCGAAGTGCGAATACCGACAGACGTTTCTGAAATGGCGGAGTCCGCTCATGTTTGTCTACAGCATCGTCAATGAGTTTCGGTGTGATCGCCATTCTGTTCTTCGAAGGATCCAAACGTGAAATCACACATCGAACGATCAATCGGATTTGTCCGGGCAACTGCGCTCGGGGGACTGTTGTTCATTCTGCCGCTGGCTGTTGTTTTGGGACTACTGGGATACGTTTACAGCTTCGTGGTTGTCGTATACGAGCCGCTGAAGGACTGGATTCCTGTGCGTTCTGCCGCCGGAATCGCGTTGTTGTTCGCTCTTGCGATCGGACTGCTGTTACTGGCGTGTTTCGTCGCCGGCTTGATGGCTCATCGCGCGATCGGCCGGCGAGTGTCGTCGTTTGTGGAAAAGTACCTGACCACCTTCTTTCCGAAATATGCGATCTACAAAGATATTCTGGCAGGCAACATTGGAGGTACCTGGAACGTCCCGACTCTGAAACCAATTTTTGTATCGACACCTGACTGTCAACGCATCGCGTTCGAATCAGATCGTATGGAAGATGGAACTGTGGTCGTGTTTTTTCCGGGAGCCCCCGACCCGTGGATTGGAACTGTGGGCACGGTTTCTTCAGAAAGCGTAGAACCGCTGAACCTGCCGTTCAACGATGTCGTTGGACTTTTGGAACAGCTTGGCCGCGGCACAAGCGAGCGACTGAAGGCGGCAAGTGACCGCGGAAGCAGTGCATGACAAAGGCCAATGGGTGTCCTTGCCAATTGTTCCAATTGAAGTGGGTGACCGCGGTGGGAACGAGCTTGCGAATGAAGCCCCGGGCCTGCGACATTCTGTCACCTACACGGCAGGAGAATCCACATGTCGTCCGAACATCGCCTTTCATTCCCGTTACGGCTAGAATATCAGCTGAGTAACGACTCCTTTCTACAGCGTCTTCCGCTGATTTGTGGCCGCGGGGAAGGTATTTCGAGTGAAGAAATCCTGCTCCCGCGAGCGCGTACCGTTCACGACCATAAGTAAACTGCTCTAAACCCCGGTTCTCCCATGCCCGATGACGACGTCGAACTTGTTCGCGAACTTCGCAGTGGCGATGAGTCTGCGCTGGGAAAACTGTTTAGCGCGTATCGGCCGAGACTTTTGCGGATGGTCAACTTTCGCATGGACAAACGGCTGAAGCGTCGACTTGACGTCGACGACATCCTGCAGGAAACATGGATGGGGATCGCCCAGCGGTTACCGCATTTTCTGAAGCAACCGGAAGCAGCGTCGTGTTATGTCTGGATGCGACTCGTGACGGCACAGGTGATGATGGACATCTATCGTCGGCATCTGGGCACGAAAGCTCGCGACGCAGGCCGAGACTTTTCGCTGGATCAGTTTCAGAATCGGCAGGCGACGTCAGAATCCATTGCCAACTTCTTTGTCGCCCGAAATACCTCGCCCACACAAGCGGCCGCCCGCACGGAGGCGACGGAACAAATCCGCCAGGTGGTGGCCGAAATGGATCCGACAGATCAGGAAGTTCTTGCGCTGCGGCACTTCGAAGAACTCAGCAACTCTGAAGTCGCACAGGTTCTCGAAATTTCAACGACGGCAGCCAGTACACGTTACATACGTGCGCTGAAAAAGCTGCAGGAAGTGATGCAGCGACATCCGGACCTTGCCTGATTCGGCTAACCCCTTCATGAACAAGCCCTTACCACAGCCTGACGACGCGTCGCCCACAGTTGACGAACTGGCGGAAGAATTTCTGAAACGCCGGAGGTCGGGGGAAGTTCCTGACATCGAAGTTTACGCCACGCAGTACCCGGATATGGCGGAGGATATTCGCGAAGTGTTTCCGGCATTGATGGCGATGGAATCACTGAAACGCGATTGGGAAAAGGCGGCTCATAACGCCGAAACAAATTCCAGTGTGCCGGTGGAGCGATTGGGAGACTATCGACTGCTGCACGAAATTGGCCGCGGTGGCATGGGGATCGTGTACGAAGCCGTTCAGGAATCTCTTGATCGACACGTCGCGCTAAAACTGCTTCCGCAACATGCCGTGACTGACGCCACCTATGTCCGTCGATTGCAGCGAGAAGCTCGAACAGCAGCAGCGCTGCATCATTCGAACATTGTGCCGGTTTTGGGCGTGGGTCAGGAGCAGGGGTATCACTACATCGTGATGCAGTTGATCCCCGGTGCACCACTGGACCGCGTGATTCGATTACTGCGAGAACCCGGCGGGGAATCATTGGCGCATTCCATCAGTTCGCAGCCAGACACTGCGATTGCCGAAGGCGCGTTGGGGATGTTGATCGAAAGTGCTCAGGCCACACCGATAACCGAACCTGCCGGGAGCGTGTTGAGTGGTCTGGTCAGTGCACCCGGCAATTCGTTGCGCACGACGTCCTGGCAAAACAAAGAAGCCGCTTCTGAGCATGTTGAAACGTCGGCTCTGCAAACGCCGACGTCCTCGGACCGGCCGGCTTCTGCGCCGGATAGTCCTGGTTACTGGCGATTGGTTGCCCGACTTGGTTCACAAATCGCCAGCGCTCTGGAGCATGCTCATGGACGCGGAACTTTGCACCGCGACATCAAGCCGGGCAACATTCTGTTAGATCTTCAGGGAGCCGTGTGGGTCACTGATTTCGGACTGGCTCATGCTACAGACGGCAGCAACGCGACACAGACCGGCAGCCTGGCGGGAACCCTGAGCTACATGGCGCCGGAACAGTTTGACGGGAAAAGCGACGAGCGTTCTGACGTATATTCACTGGGGCTGACGCTTTACGAACTCGCCACATTGCGTCCCGCAATTCCCTCAGGAACTCGCGCGGAAACGGTTGCCCGTGCGACAGAAGCGTCGCCGCCCAGGCCGCGATCGATAAATCCGAACATCCCTGCGGACCTGCAGACGATTATCCTGAAAGCGATTTCTCAGGATCCCGCGCATCGTTATCAATCGGCTGCCGCTCTGGCTGAAGATCTTTGCAACTTTGAGGAAGACCGCCCCATCAAAGCGAGGCGTGTGTCCGCATTCGAACGATTTCGTCGCTGGTGCCGCCGCAATCCCTGGTTGGCGATGTCCACATCCGGATGTGTGCTGCTGTTGGTGTTGGCGACGCTGGCCGCCGTTCTGGGCTACGCTCACGAATCGCAGCAGCGTCAGAAGATGCAGTCAATGTTGACCATTCTGGTCGATTCTCTGGAACACGTTTACGATCGCTTTATCCCGGAGCAGATTTCTGCACCATCGCTGTTGATTTCGAGTGAGGACGAGACGCAGCCATCCGTACTTTCGGGTAAGGCCGCCCTGTCTCCGGAAGCAGCAGCGATGCTGGAAGAACTGCTGCCCGCGTTCGACAAACTTGCGCAGCAGTTCAACGACGATGACAGCTTGAAGGCCAACGCAGCTCAGGCCAACAGACGGGTCGCGGACATTCATGTGCAGCTGGGAAATTATGACCGCGCGATTGCCGCGTATCGTGAAGCGATCCGCCGCTACACCGCGTTGCCAGATGCAAAACAGTGGCTGGTACAAATCGCTGTCGCTCATAACGAAATCGGCAACACGTTGCTGCAACAAGGCAACAAGACAGGATCGACTGCCGCGCACAGAGATGCGATCGAGCTGTTGCTGACTGATGTGCCAGTGGTGGAAGGACGGTCGGACACATCGAAGCTGCTACATGAGCAGCGATTCGAGTTGGCTCGGTCGTGGTTTCTGCTGGGAAAACGGGGCCGAAGAGATCAGTTGGGCCCACCTGTTCCGAACTCCGGGCCACCGGAGGGAGAGTTTTCTGATCGCCGAGGGCCTCAGCGCCTACCACCTGGACGACTGTCGGGGCCGGGGAGACCGGGGCGCATGCCAGCTGGAGGACCGGAAGGCCGTCCGCACATGGGCATGGGCCGCGCCGACGAGCACGAACGCCACAGATGGCTACAACTGGCGATCGACGAACTGAATCAACTGATTCAGCAACAGGATTTACCCGAGTATTCGTACCTGCTGGCGATGTGTCTTCGCGATCGGTCGCACACGCTGGATTCGGCAGATAGTGAAGCTGCGATTGCTGTTTTGTTGGAACTTACAGAAGCCCATCCCACGATTGCCCGGTATCGATATGAACTGAGTCGCACGTATGCGGCCGTGCGAGTCACCGGATTATCGGGGACAACGCAGGAATCTGCGATGAAGAGACTGCGGCAGTCAATCGAGCACATGAATATCCTGATGAAACAGCATCCGGATATCACGGCGTACGCCATTTCGGCCGCCCATACGAATCATCTGATGTCGATGTTGTTGATGGAATCCGTACACGCTGCGTCTGAATTCGAACGCGAGTTGCTGGCTTCGGAAGCGACCATTCACGCGGCGACTGCGTTAAGTCTGCAGCGGCAGGCAATGCGAAGTTCCAGCACGGGACCGACCGAAGCATTCTGGCTGATGCGGTTTGCTGAAGTCGGATCGGAAGCGTTTATGATGGATCACAAACCGATTTTGGCGGCGTCTGTTTTGCAGGAGGCGGAACGTCAGCTTGTCGAACGACGCTCCGGGGACCTGGCGGGTGACGATGCGGAACAGTATGATCGTGCCATCAGAGCACTGCGTCGGCGAATGCAGGAGAAGCGTCCCGGTCCGCCGCGCTAGGCCGCATGAATCTGATCCTATCCGATATTCCTGGACCAACCGACTTTAGAGCAGTTTACTTATTGTTGTGAACGGTACTCGCTCGCGGGAGCAGGCTGTCTTCGATCGAAACGCGTGCCCCGCGGCCACAAGGCAGCGTAATACGCTGTAGGCTGACACCAATGAAGCGAACATCTCTCCTGTGTCTTGTCGCCTTGTTGGCTCCTGCGATTGCTGAGGAACCTGACCGCGTGCTTACGAATCAGCAGATTACGGATTTCGCCAATCTCGCGATTAAAGGCATTCCGCAGGAATACCCCAACAAACCATCCAACGTTATGAATTCTGCAGACGATGTGCGGTCGCCACGCGAAATGCACCCTGCGTTTTTTGGCAACTTCGACTGGCACTCTGCAGTTCATGGACACTGGATGCTGGTCCGTCTGCTGCGGCTGTATCCTGGTGTCGCCGTCGCGACTGACATTCGCCAGACGTTGAATCAACAGTTGACGGAAACAAACATGCGGGCGGAAGCTCTATACTTCGAGCAGAAACACAACAACAGCTTCGAACGAATGTACGGCTGGGCGTGGCTGCTGCAGTTGGTGCGAGAGACGCACAGTTGGGACGACCCGGATGCGAAAACGTGGCGTGAAAATCTGAAACCGCTGGAAGCCGTCATTCGTGAGCGAGCGATGACGTACCTGCCGAAACTGACGTTTCCGATTCGCGTGGGAACCCATACCGATACAGCGTTCGCGCTCGGGATGCTGCTGGATTATTCTCGTGCTGTAGGCGACACGGAGTTAGAAACGTTGCTGACTCAGAAGGCTCGACAGTTTTACCTGAATGACCGCGACTATCCTGCCCACTACGAGCCGTCGGGGCACGACTTTTTTTCCTCAGGATTCAACGAAGCGGATTTGATGCGTCGCGTGTTGAAATCGGGGGAGTTTTCCCGCTGGCTGGATCAATTCCTGCCCCAACTGACGACAGGCACCATGGGATCAATGATGGAACCAGTGAAGGTACCGGACGTCACTGACGGCCATTTGGTGCATCTGGCTGGATTGGACCTGTCCAGAGCATGGACGATGCAGGGAATCCTCGCCAGCCTTCCTGTCAGTGACGTCCGCCGAAAAGCGTTGTCGACAGCAATCGCCGATCATGCCGCATTGGGGTTGTCGTATGTCACCAGCGGTCACTACGAAGGCGAGCACTGGCTGGCAACGTTCGCTGTCTATCACCTGACCGGCAGCGGCCTGGAAGTTCCGTTCGAGTGAATTCCGAACTGATGTTGTCATCCGCTTGTCGCATTCCGTTCGTGGACCACCGCCGTCGGAGCGTTGATACCTAATGCTGGAACAGGAACTCGTTCGAATTGATCAGGCTCCATAGCAGGTCTTCGTAGGCCTGTTCTGATGGACGGTCTTTTCGTTTGGCGACGAACTGTGCAAAGGTCGCGATCTCTGATTCTGTGGGCATGCGGGAATAGGCAGCGATGTAGCAGGCCTTGATGATGTCTGGCCGGGCTCTATTCGCTTTCAATAATTGCCGGAACCGATTGTTGCCGTGGACCAGCTTGCCGTGGACGAACGAGCCGTTCGCGACCTGCAGCGCCTGCGACAGGTTCAGATCTTCTGATCGCTCGCAGCGGCAAACGGATTTCCGTTCCGGCTGGCCGAAAACTTTCAGGAATGACTTGCCGAAATCGGGACTTGGCAACTGGGTAGCTCGCGTGCCCGCGGGAAGGTTGCCGAATGTTTCGGGAACTCCACTGACGTCACAGATGGCATCCAGTAGTTGTTCTGCCGACAACAGCCGCCGAAGATAGTGAGAAAAGTATAGGTCGTCCTCTTCGTTGGCCGGCGTCGATGCGGATGATCGCTGATAGGTTTCGCTGTTGAGGATCAACCGCAGTATGTGGCGGCGATCGAAGCCGGAATCGACGAATTCTTTGGCAAGGCGATCCAGCAGGTCAGAGTTCGACGGAGGATTCGAATCACGAAAATCGTCAATCGGTTCGACGATGCCTTTGCCCATCATCTGGCTCCACAGGCGATTCACTTCGACTCGCGCGAAGAACGGGTTTGAGGGCTCCGTCAGCCAATCGACCAGAATGCCGCGGCGATCCGGGGCGTCTGTTTCGATCGTGCCAGCCTGGGGAAGCCAGGGCTTCATGGTTTGGCCGGTTCGCGGTTGAGTAACGTCGCCCTGTGCAGCGACAGATACAAACAGCTCATCCGTGCGCTCAGTGGGCTCTCGCTGTATGCGATTGAAGAACGCTCCCAGGCCGTAGTAGTTATCCTGCGTCCAGCGTTCGTGGGGATGATTGTGGCACTTGGCACATTCCAGACGTGCCCCCAGGAAAATCTGAGCCGTTGATTCCGTACAGTCGTTCGTGTCTGTTGCAGTGCGAAAATAGTTTGCCGGCGGAGATTCGAACGTGCTGCCGGACGACGTGAGCAACTGTTCCGCGAATTCGTCGTAGGGCAGGTTTTGTTCAAAAGTGCGGACCAGCCAGCGGTGATACTTAAAGACACCGGCTGTTTTTACGCTGCTGGCTTTGATGCGCAGCAGGTCACCCCACTTCAACGCCATAAACTTCGCGTGTTCAGAAGTGCTCAACAATTCGTCGATCACTACTGATCGCTTGCCTGTGCTGGAGTCTGCAAGAAAGACCTGAGTCGCTTCGACCGTTGGCAACAGGCCCGTCACGTCCAGAGACACTCGCCGGATGAATTCGCTGTCGGAACATCGGTCGGACGGTGTGTAACGCAATTGCTTTAATCGCTGATGCACGAGTTTATCGATGAAGTTGGCTTCGGTTGGGGCTGGCCACTGGAAACCTTCGACTTCAGCAACCGAAACCAGATAGCTGGTTGCCATGTGCTCCAAATAACGGACGGTAATGGCAGTCTGCCCGCGTGCCCCTTCGGCTCGGGTAACCAACCCTGACTCGTCGACGTCCGCGACCGCTGTGTCGGAACTGGAAAAAACGGCAAGGTCAGTGACATCTTTAACGGTTTGGTCAGAGAACGTGGCGTACACGGCGTGCCGTTGCGCGGGATGACCAACAGTTAGTTCACGGCCTGAAGGAGGAAACAACTGGATACTCAGGCAATGCGCTGTGTCTTCGATATCCAGCCGTGTGCCCTCCGCGATCCACTGTCGCAGCAGTTGATGCGATGTCGATCCGGTGGTCAGCCGACGGCCCCCTGCATGTGGAACTTCCATCAGCGGTTTCTTCAGCAGCAGGCTGGTGTCAGGATCCAGTGAGTTGGTTCGTCGCGAAAAGAACTCGTTGCGCAGTGTGGATTCGTCGACGCTGGGATCGAACGCTCGCAGTGATAACCGGAATCCGCCTTTCCCTCTGGGCGAACCGTGGCATGCTCCCGAACTGCAGCCCTGCTTCGACAGGACTGCCAGAACTTCGTTTCGCAGTGAAACGGAGTCCGCTTCGGCGAGTGCAATCGTCAGCGGAACTTTGACCGACTGATCCCCAACAGACACGATGACTTCACACTGACCGTTGGCCAGCGGATAAACGCGGTTCGCTTCAATATTGACAAGTGTTGCAGCTGTGGAAGCGAAGGACGCCTGATCAGTGACATCGAATTCCGTGCCGGATTCGTCTGACGCTGTGACGATCAGCCGTACTGGTTGTCGACGGGAATATAGTGAGAAACTGTGCGGATAGACGTCGATTGTTTTGCTGGCCGGTGACGGCGACGCGGGATCATTCGCATTCGTGCTGGTTCGCGTTGCGGAGAGCACGGTAAGCAGCACCATGAAGAACTTGATGTGTTGATGGATCATTGCAGGACCTCCGGAGCAATTGACGAATTCACAATGATCTCACGCTCACCAACGACAGTCCGTGCCGTCACGATAATCTCACTCAGCGTTTTGAAATCAACGCCCGAATCAAGCTTAATGCTGACGGCCACGTCGTTCTTTCCGGCAGGGATCGTTGCCGAAGAGGGCAGCGACACGCCTTTTGGTACGGATGAGAACTCAACGTCGATCTGTTTTCTGTCGCCGCCGTCTCGAGCGACGAATCTTCGCGCCGCCAGCTTCAATGTGCCAGTTGTACCGGCCGTCAGCGGAGCATCCGGGTGAACGCTGATGATCAGCGGTTCGACAATCCGCAACGGACTGGTCGCCACGGTAACCTCCTTGGCCTGTCCTTTGAAAGTCGCTTCCGCAATGATTCGAATTGGTGCTTCGGTAAAACCCACTTCGGTCGGACCATTCAGCTGGAAGCGGTATTCACTGTTGTTGCTGCCACCCACGGGATTCTCGCCGCCGCTCGCACGAAAACCTTCCGGCAGCCCTTCCACCGTAATGTTGACCGGGTCTTTGAAGCCTTCCGCTCGATCAGCAACGCGCACTGTGAAGTAAACCTCCCCGATGAAACGTGGAAACAGCACGACGTTATCATCGACACTCAGCGAAAAGAAGTCCGGAAATTCGGGGCTGGCGACCGTGGCGATGGAACCATCCAGCGAAGGCGGCGGAAACGGAGTTCGCGGATTGGCTTTCCGCATCGCTGCGATGGTCGTTGCCGTGCGCTGGATCACTGTCTCGCCGACTGTCGCTGTGCCGACGATTTCGATCGTACGCGTCTGACCTGGCAGGTCGCTCGGCGGCGAGTAGATCTTTAGCCGCGTCTCCTTGGCTTTGTCTGCGATCACTTCGTTTTTGAGACGCACATCAGGCCCCAGCCCGTTGACTGCCAGATTGATCGGTCCGTCATAGCCTTTGCGGTCTGCCGTGACCTTTAGCAGGCTGTAGCCGTTCTGTGGTAGAATGACGCTGTCCTGTTCTACGGAAAGTGTAAACGTGTTTTCGTCCCGCTGAATTTCGACGTAGTAGTCGAAAGCGGAACCGCCGCGAGACGTCAGATCAGTCAGCACAAGCTGATACTCACCATCATTCGGTGGCGTCCACTTCAGCTCGCGGCCCGCCGCGTCGGCTTTCCGAATTTCGGCCAGCGTTTTGTGGTCATTGTCGCGGATGGACATGGTCATAATCGCGGAACCACCGTTCACTCGACCGACGTCTCGGAACAACAATCGTTGCCCTTTGGTGGCTGCAAAGCGGCAAGTGTGTACGTCTCCCGCTGCTGCGAGCACGCCGCTAATACCGCAAGGAATGGCAGCAACGTCGCCATCGCCTGACGCCTGAACGACGACTTGTGGCAACTGCGAAGTGCGCACTTCGGTATAGCCTGAACCGATTCGGTCAGCAAACGCGATGCTTACGAATTGCGAACTGGCAGCTCCGGCGGGCGGCAGATCAACCGCAGCCAAACCAGACACAGCCGGTCCACTGAAATGAACGGATGTTGGTTGCTGTTGCTGAACCACGGCTGGCAGTGTGGCTGACACCAACGGGAAATCGCCCACTCGTAATCGATACCAATGCCCGGATGCACCGCCCATTAACGCGTCTTCAATTTCGACGATGTAGTCACCGGCCGCTTCGAACCTGTATCTCAGGCAGCAGTCGCCCGCCAGGCCAGGGGAATCGTCAATGAACACGAGTTCCTTGCGGTCGGCTGACAGCAGGCGGATCAGGGGATCCAGCTTTGAACCCAGTCGCGTCGCGACCACTTCGAAAGACACTTCCTCCCCGGCTTCGACGTGAATCCGATAGCAATCAGCATGTCCCACGTCGCAGTAGCCTTCAATCGCAATCGGCAATTCAAACGCCTGAGCGTTCGCGCTGCCGGTCTGCTCACGGTTTTCCTTCACCGTCGGCAGATCATCCACCATGAACAATAACTGATTGGAAATACCTTCCGCGGTAGCGACCCGCAGGGCTCGAATGCCGACAGGGGTGCCTGGTGCAACAATCAATTCAAACGGGGCGACTCGATCCGTCGCAGTGACGGACGAAAATCCTGTCGCCGGTCGGTCAGTGGGTACCAGCGCCAGTTTGTCAAAGTGCGGCGTTCCACCGGGACGTTCCAGCCGAACGGTGTTCATTCCCTTCTTCAGCGACAAAACGCATTCCACCATCCACCTGGCATCGCTGTCGGCAAAGCCACCAGTCACACCGGCTGCCGCGTTCTCGGTCAGCAGATTTCCGTTCAATAACAGCTTAACCGGTCGCGATCCGCCAGACGCGTACTTGAGCTCCAGCACGTATTGTCCGTCGTTCGGAATGTCGAAATCCCATTCGGCATAATTGGGGGTGAAGTTGCCGTTGTTAATGACGGCGCCGCTCTTTTGGAACTGGCCACGGTTGAAGTCTTCGGCTTCCACGATGAGTGTGCCCACAGGGGCAACTTTGTCGTCGGCGCAAGCTGATTCAATCGGCAGGATTTCGGAATCATCTGCCTGCGGTTTCTGAATCACAGCGTCGAGATTCGTCCATAGCTCTGTGGCGTTATTTAGGTTCAGTCCGTTGACCGAAACGGTTGTGGTCTGGCCCGGTAAGATTGCGATGGGGGAGACGGTGATTGCTTTGGGCAATTCGGCATCGCATGATTTTGGCGCAAGTGTTGCCAGCAGAAGCAGCACTGGCAGAAGCAGTGGCACTCGTCGGGGCTGAACGGCAACGTTGCCCAACAGTGAACTGCAGGGGACGGCAGGTAACGTGAATCGTGCGGTCATCGTTAGAAGACTTCTTCGATGGGCGACCCGTTGTGCGCCAGAAAGACAGGGCGGTTGGCCGGTGTGTAGATCGGTTTTGAGCGATCGAGTCCCAGCTTCTCGTAGATAGTCGCCGCGTAGTCATCCGGCGTTGTCGGGCGACTCGTTACGTATCCGCCGTCCTTATCGGACGAACCAAGCACCTGACCACCGGGGACTCCCCCACCCGCCATCGCAATCGAGTACGCGTTCACCCAGTGGTCGCGGCCTTGAAACCGATTCAGCTTCGGCGTGCGGCCGAATTCCGTGACGAAGCACACCAGCGTTTCATCCAGCAGACCGCGTTCTTCCATATCGGTGATCAGCGCGGCAAGAGCCTGATCTGTCGATCCCATCATCACCCAATGAGCGATCCCGTATCGACCTTCGCCACCAGCTGCGTTGCGGACAGTGCCGCAGGAACCGTCGTTGTACATGTAGTCATGATGGTCCCAGTTCATGTTGAAACCACCCGGCGTCGCTTTGGTCTCCGGTTCGCGAACGTCAACCGTCACAAATCGCACGCCACGTTCGATGAGTCGTCTGCCCAGCAAATACGACTGTCCGCGATGACCCCGACCATAGGCGTCTCGAACGTTACCCGATTCGTCCGACAGATCAAAAGCCTGCTGCGTCTGCTTATTGGTCAGCAGTTCCGCGGCCTGGTTCGAAAGATCCGTAAACGTGCGCACAGCATCCTGCTTCGACGGTGCGACGCCTACGTTGAGGTTACTTAACAAATCGCGACGATCCAGAAAGCGATTGCGGTCGATGCCGGCCAGCAGTCCCAGATCGTTGACTTTCCAACTCGGATCCGACAGGTCACGTCCGCCGGTCTTGAACGTCTTGGCACTGGCTGGCAAAAAGCCGACGCGAGCTTCTTTCGCCTGTTCGCTGTTGCCAGGCACCATGATGTAAGGCGGCAAATAGTCGCACGACGTTCCCATGCGATGCGCGATGATCGAACCGATGTCCGGCATTTCGAGCGGCCCGCCTGGCATCTCGCCCGACAGCGCATACTGCGTTCCGGTAGGATGGCCGTTGGCGCCGGACTTAGTGTGGTGCATGCCGCGAATGACTGTCAGCCGATCAGCCACCTGAGCTGTCTTTGACAGCAGCGAGGTGAACTGCAGACCGGGGACGTTCGTGGAAATCGGCTTATAGGGACTGCGGTGCTCTACGACTGCTTCGGGTTTCGGGTCCCATGTATCCAGATGCGACAGGCCACCTTGTTCAAGGATCACCAGAACGTTCTTCGCCTGAGCTGGTCGCCCGTTGCTTTCAGCAGCAGCCATCATTGCAGTACGGATCGACAATCCGCCGGCAACACCGAGGCCAATAAAACTACGTCGTTGATATCGCATAACAAGATGCTCGTGATGCTGAGCGCCGGGGACAGCCGGTGGCCGAGAGCGCTGTGGGGTGGGCGATTTGGAGAGGGCATTATTGTAGCCTGCCAGGCAGACATCACCAACAGTTTCTCAGCGAACAACAACTCAGACGGGCAACAATGCCGAATCTGCGGGACAGGCAGCCTTCACACCTTCGAATACTAAAAATAAAATGGCGAAGTTGGTGGGACGATCATTCTTCCCAACTCACGATGGCATCAGCGAACGATTTTCCGATGCGTGCCAGAATCTTCGCTGAACCGAGGTAGTGGTACTCTGCATTTGAGGTCCCCGCTTTCAAAGTGGCAAGTGCCTCAGCCGTGAATAATTCGTTTGTGAACTCGTCGAGTTGCTGTTTACGCTGCTCAGGGTTCAGAGTTTTGTCGTTATTCAGGCTACGGTTCTTTCCCTGCACTTTTCCCCAGCGCGATGTGAGTTCCGTCAGTTGCAGATCCCAGGACTCTTCGGTCAGGACCGCCTTGACGTTTCCCTTGAACTCCGGCAGGCTGGCAGGTGCGGCCATCGCTTTACGAAACTCGGAGTGAATGGGAGCATATCGTTTTCTATCCGGGCCATACTTGTCGACCGGGCCACCAGCGCCCATGACGCCAATCACGAATGGAAGTTTTGGCGATGACAGGTCTTTGCGAACGTCTCGAATGAAGTGCGCGAGTGCGGAGCTATACGCATCGTAACCGCCCGGCATGTCGCGTTTGGGATAGACACCTTGATCAACCATATCATTCCAGCCCTGAAACCACACGAAGCCTGACAATTCATAGCCGGCCTTGCTGTCGTAATCGGGATAGACGCGTTCGATGTTTTTCAGGACGTCGTTCACGTGCTGCAGCATCAAACGATAGTACACGCCGGTGGCTGTGACTCGATCCTGCCGAATCTGTTCGATGTCCTTCCCCTGTTTCTTTAGTCCCTGCAGTTGTTGCTCGTTGAATTGATACGGCCCCGCGCTCGGTGATCGAAAATCCGTGTGCAGCGATTTGCCGCCCCATGCGGTCTTGATGATCAGGACGGGTTCCTGCAGGTGCTGTTGCATGTAGATTCCGAAAGTCAGTTCGGGGCCGATCTTCGGACCGCCACCTGCGGCTCCATAGCCAGTTGTCAACTTGCCATGAAGTTCCTCATCTGCAACACCAAGCGCTGAGATCCAGATGTTTTCAAAGACTCGGTCAGTCCCGTCAGTGTTCCGGATCTCTTTCAGAATGGGAGCCGTTGCGGGATCCATGCCGATGTGATCAATGGTTCGCACATGAGCATGCCCCTGCATGTTGGACTGCCCCGCCAGAATATAGACCTTGAGCGGTCCGGCTTCGGTGACATCGGAATTCAACAGGCAAAGAATAAGTGCCACTAAACTGAGAGAGATCTGCCGCGTCATGTCTTGTTCAATCCTGTTACCGAGGAAATGTTTTTGCGATGAACATGCTAGCGATGATCCGTTCGAATTTCAGGCAACAGCGGCAAACTGTCGTCAGGCAGGTGAATCCACGCCATCATGCTGAGGTTCACATGCCGACCCGCCAGAAACACCTAAACGAATTTCTATCAATGAATCGAACTCTCGGACTCATCGCAGGGATTACCGCTTCGTTACTCACAGGCGTTGAATCGTGGGCTGACAAACCCAAAATCATTGTCATCCTTGCAGATGATCTCTAGAACTGGATTGATGAATTCTGGCGTTGATCAGCGATGTCGCGCCCTTCGCGGTTGGCACGGCAAATCGACGATGTCGTCATTCTGACCACGAGTGCGACCACAACCGGCGATTCGTTTTGGTGTTTCGCCTCTGCCGCTGAGGTTTTGGACGCCGATTCCCAAGACCAACCTGTGACAACAAAATTGAGGAAGTCAGGCCGCCTCGCCAGAATTTTTGTTGTTCCAGGGCGACTCGTGGCCGGCAAGACTAAGAACGCCTAACGAAACCTCGCGGCTCTCGCAGGTTTTTTTAGGGGTTCTAAAAAACTTCGGCTACTTTGATCGCTCTTTGCAGTGGCTTACGCTTTGGTAATACAATCAATCTCCTGATCCGTTCTGAAACGGCGGGATTGCGCGGACAGACGTTTCCATTGCCAACCGGGGTCCCAACGGCGAATGACAGAACCCGACGAAAATTCTGATGACCTGCAATCGCTGCTCAATCGCGGCGTCGCAGGGGACAGGACTGCGCATGTTGAGGTGCTGGCCAGGGCATCAGGCCGTTTGTTGGCGCTTACACGCATGATGCTTCAGGACTATCCGCGAGTCCATCGGTGGGAACAGACTGACGATGTATTTCAGCAGGCCACATTGAGGTTGTACAGCTCGCTGGAAGACGTCAAACCGGAGCTCCACGTATCTTTTTGCGGCTCGCAGCAACCCAGATTCGACGGACGTTGAGTGACCTGGCACGGCATCACTTCGGACCGGAGGGACCACACGGACTCCATCACTCGGATATCGCAGGCAAAGCGGCCGATGATCCGGGCGGAGCAATCGATCTCGCGCAAGCGGAAAAGCACGAGCCTGATTCACTGGCTGCCTGGACTCATTTCCACGAATCGGTCGACAGGCTGCCGGACGAACAACGCGAAGTGTTTGAACTCATTTGGTACGACGAAATGTCTCAGCAACAGGTAGTAGAAGTTCTTAAGGTCTCGGAGCCAACGGTCAGGCGTCGATGGCGCCCGGCTCGGCTGATATTGGCTGATGTGATGGTCGGACAGACGCCGGGCTAGGCGAGAGAATCCATGATAAGAGAATACACAAACACGCCGCCCCCGACCTCGCGTCGGAGGTTCACAGCGCCTTTGCACAGCGTGAGGCGCTCGAACAAAAACATCATGTCGTTGCAGGTTGGGCAAAGGCCCTGCAAGCCCCTGAGGCAAACTCAGGGGGGCACGGAAATTCACAGTCCGCTCGCAGAACGATGCGCTCATTCTGAATGAGCATAGATCGTTTGCAGCTACCGGGAGAGTCGCATTTATGAATCACACATCGCAAATTGATGAGTTGCTTGACCAATTTGAAGTTCAGCGCGATCAGGGCCGCGAATTATCGGTCGAACAATTGTGTGCTGACTATCCGGAGTCATCAGCGAACGAATTCAGACACTCACTTCGATGGACTGGCTGCTTGGCGAGTCGCCGTCCAACACCGAACGGGTGCATTCCCGTTTTGCGGTTTGGTTTTGTGTGTTTATGCGGGTGTTTGTGAGGCTGTGCTGGCGTCTTCAGATTTTCGTGTCATGGATTGGGGAGTCCAGTGCCAGTCGCGGCGATGAGTGCGACGTTTGTGGGATCGCATCTGTGTGAGGCGATCATCCCAACGGTTGCTGATCACCAAGGCTCGCAACTGCAGCATCGATTCGTCGGCCGTTTCTTTCCAGAAGATGCCGTTGCCTTTCAGTCGCAGATTGACCACGCGGCGGATGCTGCTCTCGATCGCTCCGCTGCCCAGCGGAAGTCCGAGACCTCGGAAACTCGTGTACACCAGACGTCCGGCTTCGCCGTGACGACGAAGATAGGCGATCTCCGTCAACAGTTGCGTGTTCGTCGAGTCGTCGTTGGCCAGTTCCTGAAGATCGGCAACCACTGAACGCCATCGACCGTTGCGAAGCCGGGTGCGCATATCTCGGTACAGCGGCATGCGGATGTCCTGGTCGAGGCTCATGGTCGCCAGAGCCAGTGACACGTGATGTACCGCATGGCAGTTGTCGAGCACCTGATGAATCGACACGCTGCCCGGAATGCCGACCTGCTGAACGGTGCTGTCGAGGCGATCCCAGATCCAGACCGCTCCGTCACTGACGAACGTGATGCTCTTCGCTTTCGCGGCGCCCAGGCGATGCAGGTGCATGGCCACAAGTTCGGCCGTGGCGTCGGGGCCGGAGAACGTGCCATCGATGGTCGCCTGCGACTTCTTCTGCATGCGGCCCTTCTCGTCGTGAACAAAGATTGTCAGCAGTTTCGGTTCCCGCCAGTCGGCCGAAACAGATCGCTGCGGTCGAGACTTCGAACGACCAGGCGCGTCGCTGGCGTCCAGCCCGAATTCATTAAGATTCACCGGCACCGGCGTGGGTTCGGTCAGGTCGCCGCGAATCTTCGTGCGGCCGCCGTCGATCTGCACCGAAACGCGTTCACCGGCCAGCTCATTCGTGGAAGACAGCGTGCCTTCGCGCCATTGTTCCAACTGAGTGGTTCGCAGCTTGAGCAGTTCATCACCACACTGTCGGGCGATGCGACGAACCGCTTTGATGTCCAGGTTCAGGCCGTCGCGACACAGTTCCGCATGAGCCAGCCCGAATGACGGACACAACGCCGCCTGCCGCGCGACCTTCGATTCCAATGCGGGGGAAACCTGCTTTCCAAACCCGAACTGGACGAGCTCGGTAAGCAATCGCTTATATGTTTTCGCACATAACAACCTGCGAATTGCCGTTGCCTTACACACTGAGC
>CALFSX010000247.1 GCA_937916515.1 uncultured Planctomycetaceae bacterium
CAGAAATGCCAAAGGACATGGAATTTGAATCCCTTTTGACCGTTGGCCCAACCGCCTTCGAACGGAAAACCGGCGAAGACTTCGATCATGTTTCAGCGGTCAGTTACGAATCGTTCAGTAATAAAGCAGGCTGGCCAAACGCAGAAAATGCATAACCAAGCCGTGACCCGGAGCGACGAATTCGGCCGAATTTGAAATGGACAATGTTTCTTCGCCGCCCGGTTACGGCAATCGTTAACTGGCAATCGCAAAGTATGACAGATGCCTGATCCGCGGCGAGCCAAGCTACTCGCTGACATCTCTGCTGTAGATCGACTAATTCGCGACGCGTTTTTCGGCGTCACTCTCGAAGACGGAGTCGGTCTACTTCAAGGGCAGGAAATCGACGCCTACGCGGACGCAAAACTCAATTAGCTGCCCGTGACCATGATAAAAAACAGGATTGGACACGCATTCCCGCGGACCTACTGAACGCCGCACACAGCAGTCTCTCTTTCTCTGACCCGAAAGGAATGCGTTTTCATCTGCCCGCTTACCTAATTGCTGACCTCACTGGTAAACTCCAACAGGACATCGTTTTCCATCTCACGTACACCGATCACAACGCAAGAACTTGCTTTTCAGCGTTAACCGCAGATCAGCGACATGCCGTCCATCAATTCCTACTCGTTCACCTTGCCATGATTGCCGAACATAACTACGAATTCGAACACTCATCTGTTGAACCGGCAATCGCTGAGTATTGGTCTCGTTGACCGTCACGCCATTTCGCCGTCGCATCACCTGCCAGTTAACAAAACGGTGCACGTGTTTGTAGGATGCGTGGTACCGGTCTGTCTGATCCGGTCTGTCTCTGTTTGTAAGATGCGTCGTACCGGTCTGTCCGTGGTACCGGTCTGTCCTGCTGAAGAATTAGCAACGTACTACGACCACATACATATGCAGTCGCGGGGCTACGGCGACTGATCGCATCTGATTGCCCGTATCCATATGTTTCGAGCGTTAAGACCGGCCCAAAATGCGGCAGGCAACAACAGGTTTCGCGGACGCGACGCGGTTTTGTTTTTGCCGGGAATGCTGCCGCAGTCGTCGCTGGACTACAAGCTTGTCGCGAGTGCAGGCCGTGTTGTTACTCAGCTTCATTCCCCGTATTGCCGATACCAACGCGATCTCGCGGGCCATCGTGCAGTTGGAAATTATGGGGTGCTCAGCAGCTTTCCTTGAACGCCGATGCTGGCTTAACCCACTTGTCAACACGGCTGTTCACCAGATTGAAGAGTCGCAGGTTTGAAGCAAAGGAGCGATTCAACGTTGGCGATTGGCTATGCTGCGATGCGTGTTGGGGGCTGTGCGGGGCGTTCTTCTTTATCCAGAGTCAGTATGTCTGGTGTGACGGCGACTGGTGCTGCTTCCAGCTGTTGTGGTTTTCCTGTTACGAATACCCACGATCGACACAGAACGTAATTGACGATGGCTGCGGCGAAGGTTCCCACGACAGCGGTTGCCACAGGTTGGTTGCGGAATGATTCTGAAAGGCTTGTCAGGCCGACGAACGTTCCCCAGCTAAGAGCGGCACCGGTGAGGCAGGCTGTGCAAAATCGGACGTAGGCGGCTGCGATACTGGATTTGGCAGATGTTTTGAATGTGACTCGTCGGTTCAGTTCGAAGTTCCATGTCATCGCCACCCAGATTGCGGCAGCTCTGGCGGCGGATAGTCCCAGCGACGGTGTCAGGCTGCTGAAAGTGACAAGGTCGACGATCATTCCGCTTAGCCCGACGGCTCCGAATGTCATAAACCGGCAGGCTTCCGGATATCGAAACGCGTACAGCCTTAGCAGGTGGCGAACGTAGAGCCATTGTTCCTTCAGGTTCAGTTTGCTTTCGCCGAACTGACGATCTTCAAAATGAATGGGAACTTCCGCGACGGACTTGCATTCGCAGCGGACGATCGTTTCCAGTCCGATCTTGTAGCCGCAGGGGTTGAGCCTTGTTACGTCTCCAAGCTGAGACCTGCGAATTGCAAAGAATCCCGCCATCGGGTCTTTCGCGCTGGTGAGTCCTGTGGCAAGAAATCCGGCAACGCGAGAATTAATGCGTCGAAAGATGCTCCACGATTCATCGATGGTGCCACCCTTGACATAGCGACTGCCAATGACGAAGTCGGCCTGATTTGTCTGCAACGTTTCCAGCAGCGTTGGTACGGCTGTGGGAGGGTGGGACAGGTCGGCGTCCATCACCACAACGTATGTTCCACTGGCTTCAGAAAATCCACGAATGACGGCTGTTGCCAGGCCGCGTTCTTCTGTGCGAACGACAAGTCGAATTGGGTATGTTTCTGCAAGACGCTGGCATAGTTCTATGGTGCCGTCGCAGCTGTTATCGTCCACTACGATCAATTCACCCGTCAGGCTTCGTTCGTGCAGTGCTGCAAACAGCTGTTCCGTCAAAGTGGTAAGATTCTCCACTTCTCGAAACGTCGGAACCACGACGGATACGTCCAGATTCGCTGATGCCGTAGAAGTGATGGTTGCCGCTAAAGTATTCAGTGAATCAGTATTCGGCGAATCACCGTCTGGCAGAAAGATTGACAAGGACCCCGTCATTGTGCAGTCCTTCTATCGCAGTTTCCTGTTCCGCTGAAGTTGTTCGTTGCAAGCGGTCGGACGGCTGCATGAAGCGGAGTGCTGAAACAGAGCGTTTGCTTTTGAGACCTGCTTAGCCAGTTGAGCAGCAGCGTTGGCTGCTGGGGGAATCTTAGATGTTTAAACGCCGTGTTCACGCGAGGAATCCTTTCCATCGCTGCTATTAGAAAGATCTCAGCTTAAGCCACGCCGATTGCGGCGACAGTTGGCTTGAAGCGGCAATCTGTCTTTGCATTGGCCCGGCTTATGTTAGTTTTATTCGTTTGATCCAGTGCTAGAATTCTTGCACAAACGCTACAAATTCCGAATTCCTGCGATCTCATTTTATTCTAATACTCATCTGTCATGCTTCGTTTTGGCTGCTGAAAAAGACGCTGTCGTTGTGGGCTGCGTCAAAGGTTGATGAATGAATTCAACACTAAGAACACGCCTGTTGCTGGGGATCTCCGTCACTATTGTGGTGACGTTGTGCGCGACTCACTATGGCATGTTTGTATTGATGCGCCAGCAGTTGTTGGCGGAGTTTGATCAGTCTTTGGCAGCAAAAGTGCGAGCTTTATCGGTTCTTGTCGAACAGCAGGACGACCAGGTGGCGGTGGAGTTTCAGCAGCATCCGATGCAGGAATTTGCTCGCAGTATTCGCCCTGAGTACTATCAACTGTGGCACGAAGACGGAACCGTGCTGGCTCGTTCGCGGCAACTTGGCGACAACAATCTGACTCAGTTAAACGGTGACCGAGTTGTCCCGCAGATAATGCCGATTCTTTTACCCGATGGGCGCAGCGGTCGAGCGGCTGGAATTCGTTTTCGTCCGAACATGGAAGGCGATCTTCCCGTGGCAGCTGCGGATCATGGTCGCGGTCAAGGCAAAGACGACGATGATGATGTACTTGATCTGGACGAAATCGACTATTCGACTCGACCTTTTGTGACCCTGGTCGTCGCTCGCGATACTCAGGATCTGGCAACGTCGCTGGCTGGCTTGTCGTTGTTGCTGGCGGGGTCAGGCGTGTTATCGGCCAGCGTTATCCTGGCAGTTCTGGCATGGTTGGTGACCAAAAATTTACGCCCGCTGCTGGATCTGGCAGGGCAGATCAGCAAAGTCAACGAACAATCGCTGGATCAACGTTTTGTTCTGGCCAATGCTCCCGGCGAACTGACTCCGATTGTGTCTCGATTGAACGGATTGATGACATGTCTGGAGACCGCTTTTCTGAGAGAAAAAACGTTTACCGCAGACGTTGCTCATGAATTGCGAACTCCGTTGGCGGGCATCCGATCGACTTTGGAAGTCAGCCTTAGTCGGCAGCGTGAAAGTGAAAGCTATCGCTCGTCAATGAAGAAATGTCTGGCGATCAGCGAAGACACGGAAACCATTGTCAGCACGCTGCTTTCGCTTTCAAGAATTGAAGCGGGGCAGGCTGTTCTGGAAACAGATATCGTTGACTTGACACTGCTTGTGCAACGAGCCTGGCGTCCGTTTTCGCAGGCGGCAGTCAGCAATGAGGTCTCCGTGACGTGGAACCTGAATGACCAACTGCTGCTACGCACTGATTCTGGAAAATTGCAACTGGTCGTTTCGAACCTGTTGGGAAATGCGACCAGCTATGTAAACCATGCCGGACAGATCACGGTGTCTGCCTTTATCGACGACAATACTGACTTCTGTTTGACGATTGCTAATTCCGGGTGCCAGCTAACGCCCGATGAGGTCGAACTTGCATGCGATCGATTCTGGCGAGGAGATAAAGCTCGTTCAGCGACGGGAGTTCATTCCGGCCTGGGACTCGCACTTGCTCGACGGACGATGCAGTTTTTGAATGGGCGGTTGCAGATTCATGTCGGTGGCGACCAGTTTGTGGCGACCGTACGACTTCCGGCATCGACTGTGGAACACCTTGATACAACGGCAGAAAGTCAGCACGCGATTGCAACGTAAACGATGGCTTGCAGCTGAGCCCCTTAAAGTGAACTAAGGCTGGATCGAGCGTGCGTGCGTCACAAGAGTTTGAAAACGTAGCTGGAGTCGCCAGAATTCAGGCGACTCCGGCGCCCCCGCAAATTATCGGTCCCAGGCCAGTAGTGGTCTGTGACAGTTAATTTGCTGGGTAGTGGACGAGGTCACGAGTCCAGATGAGACGGCAACGAAAACGGACTCGTAACCTCGTCCACTACAACCAGCCAGCCTTTTTAGCGGTCAAAAACCACTAGTGACTCTATTCGGTTTCAGTGGCTGGCGTGAGTTCAATGACATGCGTTACGGGCTGCATGGCTGTGGCGACTGCGTCTGCCAATGGTTGGCGGACGGCTTCTGTTCTGGCGACGATGGCAGCGAAGTCTGAGTTCCGTTCTTTGCTGTGAAACTCTTTTTTGACCTGCTGCGTTTCGTAAGCCTGTTTCGTGGCTACGGCGGCGTCAACTTTTTTAAACGCGTCGCAGAATGGGTTGTCCTGAAAATCCCAGGCAAGGTTGATTCCCTTGTTGAGGTCTTCTGCCGAATACTGCTTCGTTTCGGTTCCCCACTTCACATTCCAGTTGGTATTGGCTGGCACGTTGGCTTTCAGAATGAAGCGATTCAGTTCTTCAGCAAAGGGGACCAGCGTCATGCCTGATCGAACTGTGTTGCAGTCGTTGGGATCTCCCTGGCCACAGAATGGATAGCGAGAACTGGTGATGGTCAGCTTGCCATCGGCAAACGAATCGACCACATGTCCGTCGGAAGCGGTTGCAGTATTGGCTTGCGGATCGATGGTGAAAGTGCCAATCTGGCCATCCAGCCCCATGGATCGCAGCATCGCCCAGGCCATGATGACCTGTCCGGACCAACCCGGGTGAACTCCATCTTTGCCAGCCACATAGTATGGGTTTTCTTCCGTCGCTGCATGTTGACCGGGAGCAAACACCTGTGCCTGCAGCATGGGCCAGAAGATATCCGCAAATCGCACGCCGTGCTGTTCTGCAACACCGATGGCGATGTCTCGCAAAGCACACAAGTGCAGGTTGTGCTGTTCCAGAGTTCCAGAACCGGCCTTCACCCAGCTGGCAATTTTACCCGCACAGCCCGGCGAACCCACGACAACTTTGACGTTGTGTTGCTGGAAGTTTTCGACAATCGCTGAGTAATGATCTTCATACCAGCGACCATTGGTCTGGTCGAAGGGACGATAGCGGGAATCGTTCATGCCATACGCCAGAGTTGCCACGGTTGGATTAAACGTGAGGCAATCAAGATCCATCCGACGCAGGAAGCCGTCCGTTTTTTCACCGCTCCAGCCGTATTGTCTGACGGTGACCTTCAACTGCGGAACGCACGCGGTCAGGTACGTTTCGATCATGCGAGAGTACATCTTTTGTTCTGTGATGGAATCGCCACAAATGGCCAGACGATCGCCTTCTTCCAGCAACAGTTCGCCCAGCGGTGGAGCTTTGCGAGGATTGAAGGTGCTGAATGCTTCGTGGTCCGGCTTTGTTTCGTAAAGGTATGGCCCAAGCGTTCTTTTTTGGGCAGCCTGTGTTTGAACAACCTGCGCTGCTGGCTGAGCGTGAAGTGTTGTGGCAGTGGCCACCAGAAGAACGATGGACAGGCAAAGGCGAGACGGTGACATGGCAGCTTTCACGGCAGAAAAGGTGGGATTGGCAAAATGCTGCGTGTGAGTGTAGCGAAGCCAATCTCGTGAGTCAGCTAAGTGGCCGAATTACTGGCAGCGGTGGGCTGTTCTGTCGGCTTAACGACGGAAAACACGCCAGGCAACAACGCCGGTGACCACGGTAATGGCGGCTCCGGAAAGATGGTAGATGCCGGGGAAGCTGCCTTCGCTGCTGTTGTTGGCGGCCATTAACACAACCAACACAACAGTGGCGACCACATACAGCAATGCGGCCACGTCGGCGGCCACGTTGGAAGTGGTGAACTTGCGACGGACGCCCGGCAAAAACAAAGTGGCGATACAACAGGCGGATGACAGCGACAGCGTTGTACCCAGATAGTCGAACAGCCCCAACAGCGAACTGGTAAGGACGCCCGCATTCACCAGAATTCGTTGCAACAGAATCAGCCCGATGGCGATGGCCGCTTGTAAAGCGATCGATTTGTTGATGCCTTTTCGTTCGACAGAGAACGCGGCGGGGAAGACACCGTCATCCGCCATTCTTGAGTAGACTCGCGGGCCGCTCATGACCATCCCGGAAATGGATGACAAAAGCCCCAGGCAAACTGTCCAGCGAATAAGCCGTTCCAGCCATAGGCCACCAATGGCTGCTGCAGCCAGAGTCGCTACAGGTGGGTTGCCCGCAAGTTGATCAAACGGCGCTGCGGTGACGAAGACCAGATTCAGCAACAGGTACAACAACGTTACCAACAAGGTGCCACGCAGGAGTGCTTTGGGCACGGTTTTGCTGGCGTCTTTGGATTCGCCCGCAACGTAGATTGCGGCGTTAAAGCCCATGTAGCTTAGTGAGATCCAGACCAGAGAATTGGCCATCTGCGTCAGCCACTGCATTCCAACGGGGGCTGCCGCTTCGTTTCCGTCAACGTGCCACGTGTGTGATTGGAAGTTCAGCGTGGCGACGGCCAGAAAAACAATCAGGGCCACCAGCTTCAGCACAACAACCATGTTCTGCAGAGATCGCCCCCATTCTGACTTTACGCCGTGAGCGGCACCGAAGAACAGAATCGCGACAATTGCGACGACGTCCGGGGGCAGCCACTTCGGGCGAAGATCTGCGGGCAATGCGTAGGCTTCAAAGGCAATCGCGGCAATGGCGATGGCCCCACTGAATCCGGCGATTAACGAAACCCACCCGGCAAGAAACCCGGCCAGAGGGTGCAGGTGGCGGCTAAGGTACAGATATTCGCCGCCGGATTGCGGCATTAAGGTTGCCAGTCGCCCAAATGCGAGGGCTCCACAAACGGCAATCACGCCGCCGACGGCCCAGCAGATCATGACGTTGGTCGGGGTTCCGAGAGATGCCAGAGTAAACCCGGACGTGGTGAAAATTCCAGAACCGATCATGCTGGCAACCACCAGACACGTCAGAGAACCGATTCCGAACGAGCCGGTAGAATTCTGAGGTGTCGGTGTGTGGTCTGCCATAACTAAGTTCTACAGTCCAGGGCGACGGAATCGTAGGAAGTAGTTCTCAGTAAATCCCGGAATTGTGACTTCTTCGACGAATTCAAACCCTGCGGCCTGCACTTCTTCTGTGAAGGTCGACTTGTCCGCTCGAATGTTGTTCATCACCCATTCTCGCGAAACGCCTGGCGTCTTGTCGAAGTCGATGATGATCAGATCGCCACCGGGAACCAACGCTTCAAATGTTGAAGCCAGCATTTCTTTGTGATACTGCAGATGGTGATACGTGTCACACATAAAGGCGATGTCTACTCGATGCATCAGCAGCTGCAGAGACTTTTCGTCGTTTCGCACAACGCTGACGTTATCCAGTTTCTCAGCTGTGACTCGATCATCAAGATAGTCAACCAGCCGTGGTGAGATGTCGATCGCGAAGACTCGACCACCTGGCCCGACGGCATCAGCAAAAGCATTCACAAACAAGCCCGTGCCGCAACCGATGTCTCCAATGGTCGCACCTTCTTTGATGTGCATCGCTTTCACAATGTCTGCTCTGGCCTGATAGATCTCGCGATCTTCTGCGGCAAACTTCGCAGCCCAGATGGCTGGGTTAAGTTCGCTGGATAGAAATTCATGGTTGATGTTGGCCGGAACCGTGTCACTGTTTTGAGCGGGTACGGGAACCGAAGCCGGTTTAGCATCGGGAGCTGGCATGGGAACGATGGTTGGCGGAGTCTCGACAACTCGCGGCTGTGAAACGGACAACACCGGAACGCTGTCCTTAGCAACAGGCTGTTCCTGCTTTGGCAATTCTGCGGTTACGGTCAGACGTGGTCTTACTTCCGCAGTTTGCTTTGGTGGAGCGTCGACTTCCAGCAGCGGTTCAATACGAGTTTGTGAATCCTGGGTTTGAGGTGTCCCGAAAGAGCTTTGTGGATGACGTGCAGATGAATCTACTGTTGGCAGTGTCGGTACAGTGGCCTTAACGATTGGTCGAGCGACGGACGGCAGGGCTGTGGCGTCGCCTGATTTTCTTCCGCCCGTTTTTTCTTCCGGAACGTTCAGTTCACCTTTGTGTTCGCGTCGAGTGGCGGCCCACTTGCCGTCGTCTTTTCCGGCACTTTGCTGTGTCGGTGTGAGTGGCAGCAGCGGTACCTTCTTCAGTTGTTCTGGTTGCTCAACAGCAGTGTTATCGGCTGCACTTTCAACCGGTGGGATTTCCTGTAGTGGTGCTGCTTCCGCTGCGACAGGTTCTTCTTCGGGTACAACTTTCAGCATTTCCTGTTCAGGTGGTGCTGGAGTTGGTTCGCCCGGCTCTAGATCTGCTGGTGGCAATTCAGTGGCAGGCGTTGGCTTAACTTCTTCTGTTGCAGCCGGTGCTGTGGCGGGCTGAGTTTTCTGTGGTTCAGCTTCTGCCGGCTCGGCAGACGTCGCTTCTTCAGCAACAGGTGCCTTTGATTCGGGAGTGGCCGTAGTAGCCGTCTCTTTGGCGGCTTCGGCTGACGACATTGCTTCTTTGGCGGTTGGCAGTTCGCGTCCCTGAGAGATGCTTGTGGCCGGTATTCCGTTGCGAGCCGTCTTGGTGTCTTCTGTTACTTCCGGTTGTACTTCTGCGGTACGTGTCTCTTCTGCAGACGCCATGTCAGCAGGAACGCGAGGATTAACGCGATCCAGATAGATGTTTAACGCATTCACAGTGTGATACAAAGGTGAACACTTAACATAGGCTTTGCGGTTGTTCATCAGGTCCTGAGCCGCAGTTTCGATGGCTTGTCGAACCCAGCGTGAATTCAGCTCTTCCTGTGGCAGTGCGATCATCAGGAATTCAAGCACGTGACCAACGCTGGCCATTCTCTTGTTGAAGTCCGGATCATACATACGACCCCGGAAGTAGTTCGAAGACAAAGAACCGTCGCTGTTTGTCTGCATACGAGCAGTGTTGATGTACTGACGAATTTTGTATTCCGACTGCAACCAGACGCCTCGCAGCGGCTTGCCCTGTCGCAGGTAAACATTGCGAGCATGTGCCAGAGCGAACAGGCCGTGCGTGCCTCCACAGGGGGATCCCTGCATTGGCTTGGCTGTTTGAGACTGCACAAGTTTCTCGATGCTCCAGTGTTCGCCTTTGGCATTTTGCCACTGAGCTGTTGGAGGCAAATAGCGGCTAAGCGCCCACAGAGTCCAGGTTGGTTCGTCTGTTGCACTGACTGACATCTGAGCATGCTTAATCATGTCTCGCATGGTTATCGGGCCACTGGCCGTGCCGAAGGTTTGATCAAGATCAACGCCGCACATTGACAGAATCGCAACGCACTGATTGGCGTGACCTTCAAAAGCGTACGGACGGCTGTATGGGTGAGCTCGACCGCCGAAGCGTGTCTTTTCGAACCAGTATTCGTTTTCGTAGGTCTGACCTTCCATAACCCAGTCAAGGCCATTGATCTGTTTGCCTTCATGCAGCAAAGCAAAATCCTGACGCATGCCCAGCATAGCGTGCATCATTTGCCACGGTGTGTGCACGTCTGTGGAAAGCAGGCGTCGAGAAGTGACTTCCACGGTCTCCTGGCAGAGTTTAACCAGCTTGTCGTTCGATTCCGAACGGCGTGACCGAGAGACCAGTTTGAACGGTGTCGTTCGCTGATGCTCTGTGATTTCAATTTGCGGCTCGTCTTCGTTGTTAACGATCTTCAGACGCGTGGGAGCTGCTTCAGAAATCTCCTGAGCCGCTCCAGTTGAGGCGACCGTACAGAAGATCAGAACGGATGAAATCAGCAGGGTGGGCCGTAACGGGCGGGGCAGCCTTCGTGATGGCATCTGGGAAACTCCGGAATCTCGGCAAGGCTAAAATTGATTTAAGCGATACTGGCGTGACAGTACCTATCAGCTTTTCGACCAACGGTTCCAGGGCCTTGATGCTCTCTACATCCGGAACAAGGCAATCATCCGTTACAACACATCCGAATTAGGAAACGGTAGTTCGGGTAAACTTTAAGGCCTCTTACAGGTGCCCAATGGCCGCGCAGTTTCTGCCATTGATACAGGCGATGTGAGCGGACGGTCGACAAATCGTGCAAGGCAAAGCTTCCGACCTGTGACATTCTGAAGGGTTTTGTGGGACTTCTGCATTTTTCCGCCCCCTTCGCGCTTCACGACCAACCGAGGGCTGATACAACATAAATGAGCTGTTTTGCACTGATTTTTCGTGGAAACGCTGTTACAACTTCGCATTCCGTTCAACAAAGCATCGCCCGTAAAAATGGATGAGAATCTTCAACGATCGCCTTTGCACGAAGAACACCTGAAGCTGGGCGCCAAGATGGTGCCGTTTGCGGGATGGGAAATGCCCGTGCAATACGAAGGCATCATGCCGGAACACAAAGCCGTTCGAGCAACGTTGGGCGTTTTTGACATTTCACACATGGGACAGGTCTTTGTCTCAAGCGAAACTCCCGGTGCAGCTCAACAATGGCTGGAGGGCCTGTTGACCAACAACGTGGCCAAACTAAACATCGGTGACGGCCAATACACAGTGCTGCTGAACGAATCCGGCGGAGTGATTGACGACCTGATTGTGTATCGCAAGTCGGAACTTGAGTACTTTCTTGTCGTTAATGCATCAAAGACGACAGAAGACTTCAACTGGATGAAGTCGCACGTTGGAGAATCAGGCGTCACTTTGCGGAACTCCAGTTCGGAATACGCCGGACTAGCCGTTCAAGGCCCCGAATCTGTCGCCGCGTTCAGCAGCTTACTTGGTGCGGATGCCATCATGCCCGAACGCTTCTGCATGGGGACGTTTCCCACGGAAGACGGCGATGTGATTGTCTGCCGAACGGGCTATACGGGCGAAGACGGCTTTGAGCTGTTCTGCCCGGTTGCTGTCGGTCCGAAATGGTGGCAAAAATGCCTTGCAGCAGGAGCAACGCCTGCTGGACTGGGTTCGCGAGACACGCTTCGACTGGAAAAGTGCTATCCGCTAAACGGCAACGACCTGTCGCCGACTCACACACCTCTGGAAGCGGGGCTTGGGTTCGCCGTCGATTTAACAAAGCCAGCATTCATTGGTCGCGACACTCTGGTACAGCAAAAAGCAGACGGTCTGGCTCAGAAACTTGTAGCGATCAGGCAAACTGAAAAGTCGCCACCACCCAGACCGGGCTATCTGGTGTTTGCCGACGGCGTTCAGGTGGGCGAACTGTGCAGCGGTGGCGTTTCTCCAATGCTGGGGTGTGGCATTTCCATGGCGTACATCGGTAGTGCACACAACAAAATCGGAACTGTGCTGGAAGTGGAGATTCGTGGGAAGCGATTTCCTGCGGAAGTTGTGAAGAAGCCGTTCGTCTGATTCCATCGCGATCAGACCTGGGTAAGATGACCATCAGATTCGATGAAGCACGTGTTTTGACAGCGTACTTCGTGAGTGTACATTTTCAGGCGTCACATCGTGCCAGCTTTGTGACTGATTATCTTTTTCCATCACAACGACGGCGTTCGCTGATTGGTGAAATCGGAATTGTTCGCTGTCGTTATTTGCTCAGGAGTTGTCCATGAACGTTCCAGACGATTTAAAATATGCGTCATCTCACGAGTGGGTCAAATTGTCCGATGGCGACATCGCGACTGTCGGCATCTCTGACTTTGCTCAAGCTGAAATGACAGAAATCGTCTACGTCGAACTTCCGGAAGTCGGCCGACAGGTATCAGCTGGCGAAGACACCGCTGTGGTGGAATCCGTGAAATCCGCCAGCGACATCTATTCGCCCGTTAGCGGCGAGATCGTTGAAGTGAACGACGCTCTGACAGATAACCCCGGCACAGTGAACTCGTCACCGTTCGCGGACGGCTGGATGTTTAAGGTCAAGCTTTCCAACCCGGCTGAAGTTGATGCACTGCTGGACGCTGCAGGCTACCGTAGCTCAATCAGCTAACAAATGAACAAGTGCTGCGTGACCGCTAAGAATCAGGATGTGTGATAGTGGGTTTGTTGTAGTGGATCTTGTTAAAGATCCCCGAAAAGAAATGCCTGTGTCGCCGGATCTTTAACAAGATTCACTACCGTAAGATTCAGCTGTATGATTCAGCCGTGACGCAACACCGCTTTACGTGTCCAGAACGTCATTTTGAACACGCTGCAATTGTGGTGCAGGTTTTCGCCAGTTTCGTTTAACAAGTTTCCAGGGTATTCGCGTGTCAACAACTTCTGAGATCCAATCCAGCAGCACCGCAACTTCTTTGGATGCTTTCCGAAACCGCCATTTGGGCGTTTCGCCGGAAGTGGCTGACCAGATGGCTCAGCTGATTGGCTTTGAATCCGCATGGGACCTTGCCGACAGCGCGGTGCCAGCCACCATCAAACGACAAAATGCATTCAAAATTCCTGCCGCCAAAAGCGAAACCAAGGCGTTGGAATGGCTTAGCCAGATTATGAACCGCAACACGGTGCGGCGATCGCTGATTGGCCAGGGATATCACGAATGCATTACGCCATCCGTGATTCTGCGAAACATTCTGGAAAACCCCGGCTGGTACACAGCCTACACTCCGTACCAGCCTGAAATTTCACAGGGACGCCTGGAAGCCTGTCTGAACTTTCAGACATTGATCACAGAACTAAGCGGCCTTGACGTGTCCAATGCGTCGTTACTGGACGAAGGCACAGCAGCTGCCGAAGCCATGACCATGTGTGCTGCCGGACACCGCAACGCGAAAATGTTTTTCGTTTCAGAAAACTGCCATCCTCAAACGATTGCCGTGCTGCAAACGCGAGCTGAACCGCTGGGAATCAATATCGCCATTGGTTGCCACAACAGTTTCGAATTCGACGAAACTGTCTTTGGAGCGTTGGTGCAGTATCCCGACACCAGCGGCAGCATTACCGACTATACTTCGTTTATCGAACGTGCTCACGCCAACAAAACGAAAGTTGTGATGGCAGCTGACTTGCTGTCTTTAACAATGCTGAAACCACCGGGCCAACTGGGAGCCGACATTGCCGTTGGTAACAGCCAGCGTTTCGGCGTGCCACTGGGATTCGGTGGTCCTCATGCTGCATGGATCGCCTGTACGGACGAACTGAAACGCAAGCTGCCAGGTCGCCTTGTGGGAGTTTCCAAAGACGCCCACGGACGGCCCGCGTATCGCCTGGCTTTGCAAACTCGAGAACAGCATATTCGCCGCGACAAAGCCACCAGCAACATCTGCACGGCTCAAGTACTTCTGGGTGTCGTGGCATCGATGTACGCGGTCTATCACGGCCCGAAAGGTCTGCGACAGATTGCCGAACGAATTCACGAGCACGCACGAACGATTGCCGCGTCGTTGGTTGACGGCGGCTTAACGATTGCCGCAGATCAGTTCTTCGACACGGTTCGAATCACGGCCGGCCTGCCGTCAGATTTTGATTCGCGAGCCAGCCAAAGCTTGTTCAACTTTCATTCCTATGCCAACGGCGATATCGGCATCACGGTCGACGAACGCACAACATGCGAAGAAGTACAACAGATTCTGTCCGTCTTCAACGTCAACCTGGCTGCCCGTGAAAACAGCGAAACAGAACTTGTCAGTAACCTGCTGCGTACCGACGCTTACCTGCAGCAGCCGGTGTTCAACACGTACCACACCGAAACCGAAATGATGCGTTACATGCATCGGTTGGAAGTGAAAGACCTGGCACTCAACACCAGCATGATTCCATTGGGATCGTGTACGATGAAGCTGAACGCCGCTTCCGAAATGGCTCCTATCAGCTGGCCGACCGTAAACGGCATTCACCCGTTCGCTCCGAAGGAACAGTGGCTGGGCTACGCGGAAATGATCGAACAGCTGGAAAGCTGGCTGGCAGATTGCACAGGCTTTCATTCTGTTTCTTTGCAGCCCAACGCCGGATCACAGGGCGAATACGCAGGGCTGTTAGCGATTCGAGCCTACCATCGGGCGAATGGGCAACAACATCGTAACGTGTGTCTGATTCCAACGTCCGCTCACGGCACAAATCCTGCCAGTGCCGTGATGGTGGGCATGAAGGTTGTTCCCGTCGAATGCGATTCTGACGGCAATATCGACATCCAAAGTCTGGAAGCCAAAGCGAAACAACACAGCGAAAACCTGGCAGCTTTGATGGTCACTTATCCATCAACGCACGGAGTTTTCGAGGCGGGCATCAAAGATATCTGCCAGATCGTGCACGATCACGGCGGTCAGGTGTATATGGATGGAGCGAACCTTAACGCTCAACTGGGCCTGTGTTCGCCTGGCGAAATTGGCGCTGACGTTTGTCACTTGAATCTGCACAAGACATTCTGCATTCCTCACGGCGGCGGCGGCCCGGGCGTTGGTCCGATTGGAGTTGCCGAACACCTGGCTCCGTTTCTTCCGGGCCACCCCATGCATCTGACGGATGGCATCGGTCCGGTAAGTGCTGCTCCGTTTGGCAGCGCCAGCATTCTGGTGATTTCATGGATGTATATTGCCATGATGGGCCCCGATGGACTGACGGACGCAACTCGCATTGCCATTCTGAATGCCAACTATATCGCCTTCCGTCTGCAGCCTTACTTCCCCGTTCTTTACAAGGGCAAGAAGGGTCTGGTCGCTCACGAATGTATTCTGGACCTGCGTCCATTCAAGGAAAGTGCTGGCGTTGAAGTGGAAGACGTCGCCAAGCGGCTGATGGACTACGGTTTCCACGCTCCCACCATGTCGTGGCCGGTGTCTGGCACGTTGATGATTGAGCCGACGGAAAGCGAATCAAAGATGGAACTCGATCGTTTCTGCGACGCGATGATTTCCATTCATGGTGAGATCATGGAAATCCAGAACGGCACTCTTCCACGCGACGATAATCCTCTAAAGCATGCACCTCACACAGCTGCCGTGCTGCTAAGTGATTCGTGGAGCCACGCTTACACGCGAGAACAGGCTGCGTTTCCGGCCGCCTATGTGAAAGAATCCAAGTACTGGCCACCTGTCAGCCGAGTTGACAACGTTTACGGCGACCGTCACCTGATCTGCACGTGCCCGGATATGGCTTCACTGACTGAATAGCTGCGCGGACAGCGAAGGGTGGCCGGGGTTGGACTGAGCTTGCGAAGGAAACCTTGGGGGTTCACTCGTGCCTCGTTCCAACCCCGGCCACCCTTCGCGTTATGTTCAGCCGAAGTCAGCCGCGTTAATCGCCAGTTGGCGAAGTTTGCTGCGTAACGTGACTCGAGAAATTCCCAGCAAAGCGGACGCCTGCACCTGATTGCCGGCGGTGTGTTTCAGAACATTGGTAAACAGTTGTCGTTCAGTTGCGGCAATCACTTTGGCATGCAGGTCGGTGCAGTCTTCCTGCCGCAGTTGTTCGTCCAGAAAAGCCTGCAGGTCGAATTTCAGCGATGACTGTTTTGCTGACGTGCCACCCAATTCCTGAGGCAGAAATTCGGGAAGTAAAACGGCTCCGGTCGTATTCAGCAAAGACTGCTTGATCACACTTTCCAGTTCTCGAACGTTTCCCGGCCACCTGGCTTTACGAAGCACTTCAACTGTTGAATCGGCCAATTGAGTGGCCGTGCGTCCTAAAGCGGCGCTGTGTTTGCGGATGAAATGTTGCGCCAGCAGTTTGATGTCGTCGCCGCGTTCACGCAGCGGTGGCAGGTGAATCGTGAAATCTCGCAGACGAAAGAACAGGTCAGCTCGAAATTTCCCTTCTGCGACCAGTTGTTCCAGATCCTGATTCGTCGCTGCGATCACTCGAACATCCACGCGGATATTTTCCGAACCACCCACGCGTTCGAAAGTCCGTTCCTGAAGAACTCGCAGCAGCTTCAGTTGAGTCAACGACGACATGTCGCCCACTTCGTCCAGAAACAAAGTTCCTTGGTGAGCTTGTTCGAAATGACCAATTCGACGCCGATCGGCTCCCGTGAACGAACCTTTTTCGTGGCCGAACATTTCGCTTTCCAGCAAGGCTTCAGGAATTGCGGCGCAATTAAGAGCTCGAAACGGACCGTTGCTGCGTTGGCTGTGTTGATAGACGGCTTTGGCGACAAGTTCTTTGCCGGTGCCGCTTTCGCCCTGAATCAGCACAGTGATGTCGCTGGCGGCAACTCGACCAATCGCCTTGTACACATCCTGCATCGCATCGCAGCGTCCGACCATGGCCTGCCGCCCGTCGCCTGCCGATTCATCCGGGTTGACCACCGGAGTCGTCTTCACCATTTCGCTAAGTCGAATTGCCTTGGCCACCAGTTCTTTCAGTTCGGGCAATTCCAGCGGCTTGAACAAATAGTCGAACGCTCCCTGCTTGGTCGCTTCAATGGCGCTTTCGACGGTGCCGTGTCCTGTAATAAAGATGACGGGGATACGGCGGTCGATTTCTTTGATGCGTTCAAAGCATTCCAGGCCTGAACCATCGGGCAGGTTCAGGTCCAGCACAATCACGTCCGGTCGGTCTTCGGCAACCGCCTGCACTCCCTGAGCAGCCGTTTCTGCGGTGATGAGTTCCAGCTGCGAATCCACAAACGCTCGACGAAACGCGTGCAGAATGGAAGGCTCGTCATCGATCACCAGCAGACGTGGCATGTGTTAAAACTTCTGTTCAAAGACGGCTGAGCAACGGACAGGCTTCGCTCGCCAGAGCGTGGATCTCCGCTCAGTCGAACCGCAGATGGTACGAAAAGGTCACCGGTCAATTTATTCACAGTGCTGCATTATTCAAAGTCCCCGTTTATTCACAGCCTCGGAGGGACGGTAGCCCATTGCCGGTGGTGCTAACCACCGGCAATGGGCCATGTTCTCCTCATTATTCCGTTGCGGCGAAGCCACAACGGAATAAACGTGGTTTGTTTGGCATCTTGACCGGGTGCTCACGTGGCTGTCGATTTCATCGGGAACAAGCCCCAGTCGGATTAGCCGCAGGGCGTTAGCCCCGGTTTTCAGCATGCTAAACCGGGGCTAACGCCCTGCGGCTGATTAAATCAACAGCCTGTCGCGCACCCGGCAGTGAGCTATCGTCCCTTCGGGACTTTTGAGAAAACCATCTGATCACCTCGAACTGAAGTCCGAGGCCATCAGCTGCGATTTCTCTGTTCTATTCGGTCCAGAAGTCAAGAACTCTGGGAGCGTCCAGAACGGACTTGAGTATTTCGACAAAGGCCAGGTGTTCCGGGTGAGGCAAATAGGCGGCTCGACCTTCTTCCGAATCGAACGTCACCATAAAGCAGTGAGTAAACCCGTCGTCGTGAGTTTCCGGGCTGTTGTTTTTGCCCCATTCAAAACCTTTGATGGTGTCAATTTTGGATGGCAGTGCGGCAAAGGCCTGCTCAACTTCGGCCACTTTCTCGGCGTCTGCACCGTCCAGAAAACGGAAAAACACGGCGTGCTGCAAAGCTTTTGCTGGAGCGTTTGGTTGAGGCGTGCCCCAGTAATCGACAACAAACACGTCTTTCATGTGAGGTCGCAAAAGGTCACCGAAAGCTTTGTGAGCCGGGTGTGGCAAATAGGCAGCTCGACCAGCTTCGTCGGCAAACGTCAGTACAAAGCAATGCGTGAAACCGTCGTTCAGGCCCTCCGGGCTGTTGTTGATGCCGTGCTGGAAGCCGGTAATCTGTTCAATCTTAGATGGAAGTTCGACAAACGCATCGACGACCTTCTGGACGTCTTCCGGCGATGAATCTTCTTTGAATGCAAAGAAAACGGCGTGTCGCAAAACTTTGCCGGTAGTGTCTTCGGTTGTCACGGCTGGTTCCTTGTTGGCATCTGTTTCTTCAGACGCAGCTTTCGTTTCGTCGCCGGCGGCTTCCGTTGCTGACGCATTGTCTTGAGCCTGTTGTTCTGTGGACGTTGTTTCTCCACAGCCTGCAGAAATGCAAATCAACAAAGCGGCCAACAGATGGCTACTGGCCGACGGTTGTTTAAAAGAAATCGTGTGAGGCATTGGTATTCAATCCTATATTAAGTGTGTTGGCTTATTTGGACAGAGCCATGTCGCAATCAGCCGCAGGGCGTTAGCCCCGGTTTGTGTTGATCACGGGAGAAAACCGGGGCTAACGCCCTGCGGCTAATGTGGGGAACAGGCTCCTTTGTGTTTGCTGGCGCTTAGTGATTATCGCACGACAAAGTTGACCATGCGACCAGGTACGGCGATCACCTTGACAATAGTTTTGCCTTCCAGCTGCTTTTTAACATTCTCGTCTGCTTCGGCAGCGGCCTGCATTGCGGCGGCGTCAAGTCCGTTGGGGACGTTGATCTTCGCCTTCAGCTTGCCGTTGAATTGAATGGGCACTTCGATGGAATCTTCGACCAGCAGAGCTTCGTCGAACTTCGGCCATGCTTCGTATGCCAGAGTCGAAGTGTTGCCCAAAGCGTGCCACAGTTCTTCCGCAATGTGTGGAGCAAACGGGCTTAGCAGCAGCACAAAATCCTGCAGCACAGACTTTGGTCGGCTGGTTTCATGAGACATGAAGTTGGTGAATTCCATCATGCGGCTGATGGCAGTGTTCAGGCTTAGTTTGGCGATGTCTTCGCTGACCGCTTTGATTGTCTTGTGCAGCATCCGCAGTTGTTCGTCCGTCGCGGCAGCTTCGTTAACGCTGTCCAGCAGAGCAACTTCTTCAGCTCGATCGTCGATGATCATGCGCCAAACTCGACCAAGAAATCGGTAAACGCCTTCGACGCCCTTCATGCTCCAGGGTTTGACCTGTTCCAGGGGCCCCATAAACATTTCGTATAGGCGCAGAGCGTCGGCTCCGTATTCTTTCACGACGTCGTCAGGATTGATGACGTTGCCGCGAGACTTGGACATCTTTTCGGCTTTGCCGTTTTCGTCAGCTTCCCCCAGAATCATTCCCTGATTGACCAGCTTCTGAAACGGCTCGACCATGCTGACGTGCCCGCGGTCGAACAGCACTTTGTGCCAGAACCGCGAGTACAGCAGATGCAGCACGGCATGTTCAGCTCCACCAATATACAGGTCGACCGGCATCCAGTATTTTTCCAGAGCCGGATCGATAAAGGCTTCGCCGTTTTTGTTATCGCAGAAACGCAGGAAGTACCAGCAACTGCCCGCCCATTGAGGCATGCTGTTGGTTTCGCGTTTCAGGCGGACTCCATCAGTGTCGGTCTTGTACAGCCATTCATCGGTAGCTTTGGCCAGCATTGGTTCTGGTGTACCTGTGGGCTTGAAGTCTTCCATGTGAGGATGTGGAACCGGCAGCGATTCAATGCTTTCCGTTCGCATCAGGCCGGTAGGGTTGCCGTCAGCATCGAGTTCGTGCCAGATCGGAAACGGTTCGCCCCAGTAACGCTGACGACTGAACAGCCAGTCGCGAAGTTTGTAGTTAACGGCGGATTTGCCGATGCCCGATTCATCCAGCACTCCAATAATCGCGGCTTTAGCGTCTGCAGTCGACTTTCCGTTTAGGTGGTCAGAGTTAATAGCCGTGCCGTGACCCGCAAACGGAACAATTTCGATTCCGTTGACACTTGCGGCAATTGCGGATTCATCCTTTGAAGGCTTCCATGAAGCAGGTGGCTGGACGACTTGAATGACTGGAATTTCGAACTTAACCGCAAATTCAAAGTCTCGCAGGTCGTGTGCCGGAACAGCCATGATGGCCCCGGTGCCATAGCTGATTAGCACGTAGTCGGCGACCCAAATGGGAATTTGTTCGCCGTTGACCGGATTCGTCGCATAAGAACCTGTGAAAACGCCTGTCTTGTCTTTCGCCAGTTCTGTGCGATCAAGGTCGCTCTTCATCGAGGCCTTGCGGCAGTATTCCGCGACGGCTGCTTTCTGATCCTCCGTTGTAAGACGATCCACAAAACGGTGTTCCGGCGCAATCACCATGTAGGTGGCACCGTACAGCGTGTCCGGCCGAGTTGTGTACACTCGTAGAACATCGTCGCCCGCTTCAGCAGGAAAGCCGCTGGCTGATCGAGTGGTCTTCCAGCCTTCGAATTCCGTAGGGCCGGTTCCTACCGTTGCATCACCAATATAAAAATCAACTTCCGCTCCGGTGCTGCGGCCGATCCAGTTGCGTTGCAGCAGCTTGATGCTTTCCGGCCAGTCCAGTTCTTCCAGCTCGTTGGCCAGTCGATCGCCATAGGCCGTAATCCGCAGCATCCATTGCTTCAGGGCCACCCGCTCAACTGGATGACTGCCTCGTTCGCTTTTGCCATCGATGATCTCTTCGTTGGCCAGCACTGTTCCCAGAGCCGGACACCAATTCACCGGAGCTTCCGACAGATAGGCCAGCCGGTGTTTGTCCTGATAACGCCGCACGGCTTCTTCGCCCGCTGCGGTGACTTCGGCGGGAATCGGCAGCTCGCTGATCGGGCGACCTTTGCCGGTTCGCTGCTTGCCGTCCTGGCCCGTCCATTCGTGTTCAGAATCGTACCAGGTGTCAAACAGCTGCAGAAAGATCCATTGAGTCCACCGATAGTATTCCGGATCGGTGGTTGCCAGTTCGCGAGTCCAGTCGTAACTGAACCCCAACATCTTCAGCTGGCGTTTGAACGTGGCGATATTCTTTTCGGTGGTTTCTCGCGGGTGAGTTCCCGTTTTCACCGCGTGTTCTTCTGCGGGCAGGCCGAAGCTGTCCCAGCCCATCGGATGCAGCACGTTTTTGCCGTTCATCCGAGCATGCCGGCACACGATATCAGTGGCCGTGTAGCCTTCCGGATGTCCGACATGCAGACCACTGCCGGATGGGTACGGAAACATGTCCAGCACATACATTTTGTCTTTGCCGCACGCAGGATCTTCCGCCTTGAAGGTGGCGTTTTCTTCCCAATGTTGTTGCCAGCGAGATTCGATAGATTTGAAGTCGTAACGAGGCATGTCGGTCGTTCAGTTTCTGATTTGAAATGCAAGCTGCATGAAGCAGTTCGCCGAAGTGTTCAACGGTTGATTTTCGGTATTTGATTTTTGATTTTGTTCGGCAAACTGCCACGTGCGTGAAAAACCGCAAGAGTGTTTACCATGAAGCAAGTTGATAAGATCGCTTGTTTCGGCATCCAAAGAAGTCAGCTTTGGGCACCAATTTGAGTGAGCCGAATGCGTTAGAATCGGGCCTTGGGCAGAATTGACGCTGTCCGATTTCAAGGCCCGAGGTTAGCACCTGCGGCTCACGGCAACCACGCCGCCGTATTTGCGGCAGGCTGAGATTCAGGTGATTGCCCGAATCGTTGGTTGTTGTGCGGGAGTTTATGCGACGCTTGCTGAGTTGCAAATCGTTGCAGGCTGTTAACTTAGCAAAGAATGGCAGGCTTCGATTGACGTTCCGCAGTCCAAATCCTGAGATTCGTTGGTTCGTAAGCACGGGAGTCGCATTGTTGTATTCTCAAGCCGTGCCTAACAAGGGCTTCGCCCTTGACCCAGTGGCGTGGCTTGCGATAAGACATAGAAAGTTTCAATCGCCGAGCCGCTCCGTTGTCGCTACGAAAATATGCGATCAACAAACGCATCATTTTCAGTAAAACTCTAATTTACCGTAAAACAGCAGCCATGGTGTACGTTCAGCCGTGATTACTGGGACGGAATCGCTCGTGGACGATGGTAGATTTCGAGAGGTTGGCCTTGGTCACAGCTAGCTACGAGCGCCCCCGTGTCTCCTTCGTAAGCTCAGTTCAACCCAGCCACCTAAATCTGAAAGCTTAATTCGGTGAACGCCCCTTGGGCCTGCAGCAACGGCTTTTTAGTTTTGAACAACCTCAAAGCAAGGCTGCGGTTCTTGCGGGGAATTTTACATGTCGGGAAACAGTGCTATGAGCTACAAACAACTTTTCCTGCTGATCCTGACAATCTGGTCGGCTGAGTTGTTCACGCGTTTTCTTTTTGACGCCATGATTCCGCCTCAGATGGAATACCGCACCGTCTATATGGAAAAAGACCCCGGCAAAAACCTGTTCATTGGCAGCAGTTTGGGAGATTTCGGTCGTAAAGGCTGGAAGATCGTGTCCGTAAACCCCGACCCCGACAACGGCAAACAATTCATCGTGTTTCTTCAGCGCCAAACCATGCTGCGGCTGGATCGATAGTATCCATGGGCTTGCCCGGCCTATGCACCAGTTCGCCGGTCAACCTGTTTTTGCAAGAACTTAAACGGGCAACGTACCGGCGGTAGTTCTCTTTTTCAGTTCAAGGCACAAGAGGCCTGGTCTACTTTTGTCATCTTCGGGCCGAAAAACGAAGCTGCAGACGACAACCAATAGAAGCGTGTCGAATTACGTTCAACAGAATTGATTGCGAGTTGGCGAAACTGGAAATGAGTATTCATGCAGGATTCCAAGACGGCTGAGCAATTGCCAACCAACGCGTCGGGGCAGGTTTCGCGACGAATAACCGTGTGGTTAACGGGAATCGGGCTGGTGATGATTGCGGGCCTGAATCTTATGGGCCGTAGTGGGTGGTGTCCTCAGAAGGATTTTGTTCCGTGGAGCTGGGATGTTTGGAGTGCTCACTGTTCGCAACACTTCGTCGATCCCTACAGCTTGTCGCACTTTCAGCATGGCCTGGGCCTGTTCCTGATCCTTAGCGTGTGCTTCAAAAACCAAATGTCGCTGTTTGCAAAGACGGCAACTGTTGGAGCGATAGAAGCGCTGTGGGAGTTCACGGAAAATACGAGCTTCATGATCAATCGATATCGAGAGACCACGGTTTCGCTCGACTATTATGGAGACTCAATCACAAATTCCGTAGGCGACTACTTGTTTTGTCTGCTGGGCGTGTACGTTTCTTTTAAATTGCCTCATCGATTCACAATCACGGTGTTTGTCGCCGCCGAGATTATCAGCCTGATCTGGATCAGGGACAGTCTCATGATCAACATCATCATGTTGATCTGCCCCATCGAAGCGATCAAGAACTGGCAGATGCCGTTGCCAGTAAAATAATCCCAACGCCAAAGCCGCAGTATTCGCCGTGCTGAAGTGTATTGCACACTCAGCCCACAGATGCGATTCCGGCTGTTGCTGCAACTCAGTTTGAACCGCCAAATCCTGTTGTATAATACGCTCGGATACACAAAACGCAGACACGATTTGAGCACTTCAGACTTGGGGATATCATGGCCGGTGGCCTGTTAATGTTATTGGACGATATCGCGACAATTCTGGATGACGTCGCCGTGCTCACGAAAGTTGCTGCCAAAAAAACGGCCGGAATTCTGGGCGACGACCTGGCTCTGAACGCAGAGCAGGTCAGTGGCGTGCAGGCCAGTCGAGAGCTGCCGGTTGTCTGGGCTGTCGCCAAAGGTTCGTTCGTCAACAAGCTGATCCTTGTTCCATCGGCGCTGCTGCTTAGTGCCGTCGCTTCGTGGTTAATTGACCCGTTGATGACTGCTGGAGGAGCGTTCTTGTGCTTCGAAGGCTGCGAAAAGCTGGTTCATGCGTTTCTGCAGCCGCAGATTGAACAGCAACACCGAAAAGAACACGCTGCCAACATCGCCAATCGCAAAGTGGACCTGGTGGCGGCGGAAAAGTCGAAAGTCAAAGGCGCGATTCGTACCGATTTTATTTTGTCTGCTGAAATCATCGTCATTACTTTGGGCACAGTTGCCACGTCGCCGTTTTCCACGCAACTGGGCGTATTGAGCGCAATCAGCATACTGATGACCGTGGGCGTTTACGGTCTGGTTGCCGGAATCGTCAAACTGGATGATATTGGTCTGCATTTGACCAAAGCGCCGGCCGCCGCTGCGGAAAAATTGATGTCGGGGCTGCGAGTTCGCCTTGGTCGGATCATCGTGGCAGGCACTCCGTGGCTGATGAAGTTCTTATCCATCGCTGGCACCGCAGCCATGTTTCTGGTCGGCGGCGGAATTATGGCTCACGGAATTTCGCCCGCGCATCACCTGATCGAAGGATTACAACAGCGTTTGCAGCAAGTAGAAGGAGTTGGAAGTCTATTGGCAGCTATTGTTGGAATGGCGGGGAATGCTGTGCTTGGCATGATCGTTGGCGGGTGCGTGCTGGCTGTTGTGCGCATGGCAAAAACACTGAAGCTCTCCAGTAACTGAGCTCTTTGTGCTGCCGCTGCTGAGTTTCAACAGCTGGTGCGATTCAAGAATGTTGAGAGCTGCCTGAATGCGATTGTAAACCGACAACGTTCAGAATCCCGGCGTCAATTTTCCGCCGCCTATTTTGTTTGAAGTGTCTGTTGTTGGCGGGCAGGGCATGGAATCTGTCTTCCCATTACCATTGAGCCGCTTGCTATTCGTCTCCGTTCAAATGCCACTCGGATGGTTGGCCACCATTTTCGGAACGGCATTGCTTTTATGGGCAATGTTGACGTTCGCGATGCGGAAAACTGCGATCTATCCCAATCAGCCGGCTCAGGAACTGGTAGTTCACGGCCCTTACCGCATCAGTCGCAATTCTATGAATGTCGCACTCACAGCGGTTTCCGCCAGTGTCGCTCTGTTGGCAGATAATTTCTGGATGCTGCTGTTGTTGCCACTGGTGCTGTTCACGCTCACGAGTTTAGTGATCCGTCGAGAAGAAAAACACCTTGCCGAGGCGTTCGGTCAGTCTTATCTGGACTACAAAACTCGGGTCCGTCGGTGGCTGTAACCGGAGCGAGTCACGGCCGGAGGTCCTGTTCGATACCTGAACGATTTCGATGTGAAAAACACGAGAGATTCGCGATCGATAGAAAAATCTGACTTTTTCGAAAGTCTGGTTTTTCCACTATTGATATTGAGTCTCAGTAGCATAAAGTTCCACGCAGAGCGAGCAAGCTAAGTCCAGTATTTCGGAATAGCCAGCCCAGCCACCAGCGGTCTTCCCCTTTTCCAACTGAGGTTACCTTCGCTATGTCGCTGCCGCATTACCGCGTCCACCGCCAACGTGGGTTCACTCTGATCGAACTCCTTGTCGTCATTGCGATCATTGCCATTTTGATGGCGTTATTATTGCCTGCCGTTCAGGCTGCTCGAGAAGCGGCCCGTCGAACGCAATGCAAGAACAACTTGAAGCAAATCGGTCTGGCGCTGCACAATTACGAGTCGACGTTTGGTGCATTTCCGCCAGGTTTTATTTCTCGAGTCACCGGTCCGTGGCCGGGCGGTGGCAACGACCCTGTTCCTGAAGCCGGTCCTGGCTGGAGCCTGTTTGCGATGATTCTACCGCAGCTGGAACAGGCTCAGTTGCATGGTCAAATCGACTTTAACCGCCCCATCATCGATCCGATCAATCAGGTTGCTCGGTCCACAAATGTCACGGCTTACCGCTGTCCAAGTGACACGTGGGCGGCCCCAGTGTCGGTTTGGCCAACATCGATCGGCGTCAGTGATCTGGCGGCCAACAGTTACGTGGGCGTTCTTGGCGGGGCGGATCCGTCAGGCAACGGGCCAACCGGCAGCTATCTGGCTCGATACGAGGAACCCAATTTTAATGGCATGTTTCATCGCAATCGAGCCATCCGACACAGAGACATTACGGACGGTACTTCCAACACGATCGGCATCGGAGAACGGTCCAGCATGTTTTCTCCCAATGGCTGGGCGGGCGTCATTCCTGGTGGTCAAACGGTTTTCTCAGACAGAATTGCCGCCGAACGTGGGCAAGCAGTGGGAGACACCGTTCGCCCGGCCATCACGATGACCACAGTTCATGTGCGATCTGGTGGTCCCAATTCTCCAACGGGAAGCCCCGGCGGCTTTTGGTCGCCTCATTTGGGAGGTGCACAGTTTTTGTTGATGGACGGTTCAACGCATATGATTGGGACTGACGTCGACATGCAAATCTTCCGAGCTCTCGCAGCACGCAACGATGGCGCAGTGCTCGGCGAGTTTTAGGTTCGGACCGCCACGAAGCCGCTCGATTTGCTTTGAAGGAAATCGGCGGCGCGCTGCGTGTCACAATTTGAACTCAGCAGCGTTTTGCGAATACCCGCGCGGCACCGCCTGCCTGACTTCGGGATCATCTTCCGGATTCGTCGCTACCGACGTTTGTTCAGTGGCAGCAAACAAGTTCCGGGGTTGTTTCTGTTTTCGGGACGAAGCTTCAGTCGTCCGATGGCGATTCAGATCGTCCGCAATTCCGCATTCTCACCAGAACGTGCAGATTATGGCTGAGTTTTCACGCCGAAATTCCCGCCTGCCTGCTTCAAAAACGCTGTAAAAACGACCATTTTCAGCCGATCTGGCCTCACAAAGCGACCTTTTAGTCCCGCAAAATGGCTGAAATGCTGAGAATTGCTACGAACAGATCCGCCGCGAATCCCCGTTAACAATCAGCGCAGGCTTCCTCCCCAGACTGGCTGAAAACGCCTAAAACATTGCTAATGCTGTGTTTACAAGCTACCATTGACCAGTGTCGGACATGAAAATTGCGTCCATGACGATGGTGTTCGTTGTGTAAAAACTTGATACTTGTTCGCACGAACTGCCGATTGGCGGTCTTTCGTTACGGTGAACCAAGCAGGAGTGCCATTGTGAGCACAATCGAAGCTTCTAACAACCAACCAGTTCCAGCCGAAGAAGCTGGTTTCGATAGCGGCGTGTGGGATTTCCTGTACGACATGCCAGCCTGGGGCATTAGCTTGCTGGTGCACGTCGGAATTTTGATTGCGTTGATGAGCATCACTTTTGTCATCGACACTCTGCCCGAAACGGAAATCACCTCCACAATCGAACCGGAAGAGATTCGCAAAGAAGAATTTGTCATCGATACGGAAGTCACGGAAAACGTCGGCAGCAAAAGCGATTTAAACATTGCCGGCCCATCGATGGCAGCGGCTCAGAATTCCGGCTTCGACAATCATCGCGAACAACAGGAACGCATCAACAGCGTGATTGTTGATCCTCGCATTCAAACCATTGAAACGATGCCGACTCCCAACGAAGCGGAGATGATGCAGCCGATTGATCTGACCGGCACCACCGAACACGCGGGTGGCACCGATGGAGCGATCGATCGAGTGACTCAGGAAATCGCCGCATCGCTGCGACAGCGCAAAACGCTGGTTATATGGATGATGGATGAATCGTCTTCCATGGAGACTCGTCGAGAAGGCGTTGCCAAACGCTTCAAAGGCATCTACGAACAATTGGGCGCGTTGGACGTTGGAGCCGAAGAGGCACTTAGCACGGGCATCGTTTCCTACGGCCAGGATGTGCACATGTTGGTGAAAGAACCGACGACAGATCTGGACGTTTTGGTGAAGGCAGTTGATTCCATTCAAAACGACACGACCGGTGCCGAAAACGTGTTCACAGCCATTCAGGCAACTCTAAAGAACTTCCTGCCCGCAAAGCGCAAACTGCGAGCCAACATGATGCTGATTCTGGTCACCGACGAACGCGGCGACGACTATGCCATGCTGGAAGATGTGGTGCGAAACTGTACTCGTGAAGGCGTGAAAGCCTACTGCATCGGCAACACATCCGTGTTTGGACGCGAGGAAGGTTATGTTCGCGTTCAATGGGAAGCTGATGGTGAAAAATACGACGAAGAACTGCCTGCCGACATGGGACCGGAAACCGTGCGAGCGGAAGGGTTACAACTTCCGTTCTGGACGGCCAGCGCACGCGGTCTTGATCGCATGTCTGCTGGATTCGGACCGTACACGCTGTCGCGATTGTGTACTGAAACTGGTGGCGTGTTCTTTGTGGCTCAGGACCAGAAGGGCTTTAAGTGGGATTCCGCCATCATGCGGCAGTATGCTCCCGACTATCGTCCTGTGAGGGACTACCAGCGAGAACTGGCGACGAATGCTGCGAAATCCGCATTGGTCAACGCGGCTGCTCAAACGTTGATCGATGGCGACGACGTACCGATTCCACAGACAACGTTTCAGGCTAACAACGACAATATTCTTCGTCAGCAGGTCACGGAAGCTCAGAAGCCGCTGGCCACGCTGGATTACTATCTGCAGGCACTTGGGTCCGTTCTTGAAGCGGGTGAACGCGATCGTGACAAGCTGGATTCTGACCGCTGGCGAGCGAGCTTCGACCTGGCCATGGGGCGAGTGCTGGCCATGCGAGTTCGAGCGTTAGGCTACAACGCCATGCTGGCAGAAATGAAATCCAGCCCGAAGGCGTTTGAAAAGTCTGGCAGCAATCAATGGAAGTTGGTGCCATCCAAAGACATCAACGCTGGTGCGACGGTTCGAAAGCTGGAAAAGAAGGCGATGGAGTACCTGACTCGCGTTATCGACGAGCATCCCGGCACACCGTGGGCTCACCTGGCATCCGTTGAATTGGGCGATCCTCTGGGCTGGGAATGGAAAGAAGCCACCATGCAGGTTGCCGCCAATAACATGGGTGGCAACAACGCCAATCGTCCGCAGTTCGCTCCAGAAGAAGAAGCTCGCCGCCAGGAAGCTCGCCGTAGAGAACAGATCAAGAAGGCTTCTCGCCCGAAGATTTAGTTCCACGCCAAAACTTGTTGGTGCCGGTTAGAGGTGGGAATCACGCGGATGCGCTGAATCGCTGATTTGGTTCCCCGACCTTGCGCCCGGGCAACAACGACATTGCACTAGTGCTGCATCGTGGCTCAATATCAGGGTAGTTTATCTTGTTAAAGATCCTGCCATACGGTGATGTTTAACACGGGGATCTTTAACAAGATTCACTACCAATAAACTTAGCCTCCAGCACCAGCGATATTCGCTGGCATCCTGTTACGCAGCGCCCCAGCGTGCCTCAGAGGCAAGTCAAGGGGTGTGCATCGTAGCCCGTCCGCTTGGGAGGAATTAGAGGTCTCATCCTGCGGTGAATTTGTCTGTTGCGTTAGCTTTTCATCGACGAACGCTGTTCGGTGAGATACAATTGCTCCGAAGACAGAATGTCCCTCCTTCTGATTGTTCCGTCGTCGCAACGGAAGCCAGGTTTGCTTGTCGACTTGTTTGCGATGTTCGAATTCAAACCTTCCGCTGTTTGATGTGCTTTCAGACAATTTCCCGCCAAAATCGAATTTGAATATGTTTATTCTTCACTTGCTGCGCCTTCAGCACGCTTTGCCTGCGCAAATTCGGCCACTTATGGTCGTTGGCGTGCTTGGGCTTCTTTGTGTGTGCTGTACGGTCTCGGCAGACGAACGCGAAACGCTGTTTGAAAGTCAGATTCGTCCGCTGTTGCTGGACAAATGCGTGGCATGCCATGGCCCCAGCAAACAGGAAGCCGGTCTTCGGCTGGATTCGAAAGAGCAAGTACTGACGGGCACAAGCGATCTTCCGCCGCTGGTGAATCTGACCGATGCGAAGGCCAGTCGGTTGTTGCAGGTCATGCTGTATTCAGACGACGACACTCAAATGCCACCCAAAGGCAAGCTGCCGGATGAACAGATCGCCGCTGTGAAAACGTGGATTGAAGCGGGCGCCTACTGGCCGGAACACAACGACTTCGGCAAAGCAGCTGCCGTTAACAAAGACGCGTGGCGGCAGCACTGGGCCTTTCAACCGATTGCCGATCCACCACGCCCCGTCATTGGCGATTCCAGCTGGCACCCGATCGATGCTTTCGTGCGTCATAAACTTCGTGAACAGAATATTCAGCCATCGCCGTTGGCCACCGGGCGAGTTCTTGCTCGACGACTTTCTTATGCAATCACCGGGCTGCCGCCGCAATCCAGTGCGTTACAGGAAATCGAAGGCTTGACGGATCCGACCGCAGTGGCAACGTGGGTGACACAATACATCGATCAGTTGCTGGCGTCGCCACAATATGGCGAACGCTGGGGCCGATACTGGTTGGACGCGTCTCGCTATGCAGACACCAAGGGATACGTCTTTCAGGAAGATCGAGAATACCCCGAGGCGTGGAAGTATCGCGAATGGGTGATCAATTCTTTAAACAACGACATGCCCTACAGCGAATTTCTGAAGCGTCAGATTGCCGCCGATCAGTTGCCTGGTTCTGACGATCCCGCTCAATTGGCAGCGATGGGATTCTTTACGCTGGGGCGACGTTTTCTAAACAATCAGCAGGACATTATCGACGACCGCATCGACGTACTGGCTCGCGGCACCATGGGGCTGACGGTGGCGTGTGCAAGGTGTCATGACCACAAGTTCGACCCGATTCCGACGGCGGATTATTATTCGTTGTACGGAGTGTTCGATTCATCCGACGAGCCAAAAAATGAACCTTCGACGCTGAGACTGGTGGATCGAGACAAGCCCAGAGAACCCGTCATTTTCGTTCGCGGCAGCGCGGGTAATCGAGGCGAGAAAGTCTCGCGGCATTTCTTAACGGCGTTGTCCAACGGCGAACCAAAGCCCTTCGCCAATGGCAGCGGGCGGCTGGAGCTTGCGGAGAAAATCGCCAGCAACGACAACCCGTTGACGGCTCGAGTTGCCGTGAATCGCGTGTGGATGAAACTGTTTGGCAAGGGGCTGGTGGATTCGCCCAGCGACTTTGGAGTTCGCACCGGACCTCCTTCGCACCCGGAATTGCTGGACCATCTCACCACATGGTTTATCAAAAACAACTGGTCTCAAAAGGCGTTAATTCGCTATATCGTTTTGTCTCACACGTGGCAGCAAAGCAGTGATGCTCGACCGGAAGTTGCCGTCAACGATCCGGAAAACCGACTGCTGGCCAGAATGCCTCGCCGCCGCATGGATTTCGAAGCTTTTCGTGATTCTTTGCTGGCTGTTGCCGGAAAGCTGGAAATGCAAGTGGGTGGCACATCTGCAGATATCACCTCAGAATCGTTGACGCTTCGTCGCACGGTGTATGCCCGAATCGATCGACAGAATCTTCCGAACCTGTTTCGCACGTTCGACTTTGCCAGCCCCGACAATCATGCCGCTCAACGTTACGAAACGACGGTTCCGCAACAGGCCTTGTTTCAGCTGAATAACCCGTTTGTGATGTCTATGGCGGAAACTTTGGCCAACTCTGCAGTGACGGCGGGAAAGGAAACCGGCGGCAATACCGTGGAAGCGTTGTTCAAACGCGTTCTGCAGCGTAGCCCGTCTGCTGACGAAGCTGAATGGGCGGACCGTTTTTTGGCGACTTCAGCCGAACTGATACCCAGCGGCGACGGAATTGTGGGCTGGTCTTACTTGTGGGGTGAACTTAATTCTGACAAAACCGCGATGGTGAAGACCGAAGCTCTGCCCGTGTTTCATGAACAGCGCTGGAGCGGTGGTGAAAAACATCCTGATGCAGCTTTGGGCTGGACCATGTTGACTCGCGACGGCGGCCACACCGGGCACGATCTGCGGCACTGTCCGGTTCGGCGTTGGACGGCAGATCGCGATTGTTCTGTGAGAGTGACCAGTATTGTGGAACATGGCACAGATAATGGTGACGGCATTCATGCTCACATACTGCATGCTGGGAAGTCGCTGGGAACAGTTCACGTACGCAATCAGAATAAGCCACTGGCGACTGCAATTGTGCCGATTAGGGCCGGTGAGTCGATTGACTTTGTGGCCGACTGCGGGGCCAACGAAAGTCACGACAGTTTCAAGTGGAAAGTGACGATTGAACAGTCGGTTAATGATCAAAGAGTTCGCAGCTGGTCATCCGAAAAAGAATTTTCAGGCAATGCGGCGGCCACTCGAATGGGGGCCGTCCAACAATTGGCTCAAGCATTGCTGCTAACCAACGAATTCATGTTTGTCGATTAGTGCTGCGTCACCGCAAAGAATCAGGATTTGTGGTCGTGGGTCCTGTTAAAGATCCATTTCCTTAAGATTAAGCTGTAAAGCAGCAGTAGCTTAAACCTCGCCTCGGCCGCCGCCCCCCCCGAAACCCAATACCCGAAACCCCGCCAGCCCATGCAAACACATCATCCAGAATCTCTGCCAAACATCGCCGTTAGTCGCCGCGACATGCTGTCTCGTTGCGGTATGGGTTTTGGAGCTCTGGCACTGGCTGACATCATGGGCGGTGGTGCGGCTTCGGCCGGTGCGGCCAGCGGGAATCCATTGCTGCCAAAGGGAGCTCAGTTTCCGGGCAAGGCCAAGCGTGTGATCCATTTGTTTATGAATGGTGGGCCATCGCAGGTTGATACGTTCGACCCAAAGCCCACGCTGCAAAAATATGCGGGCCAGATTCTTCCGGGCGGCAACCTGAAAACAGAACGTCCCACAGGAGCCGCGTTTCCATCGCCGTTTCGCTTTCGTCGCTACGGAGAAAGTGGGATCGAAGTCAGCGACCTGTTCCCTCACGTGGCTCAAAGCATCGACGATATTGCCGTCATTCGTTCGATGCACGCCAACGTTCCCAATCACGAACCGTCTTTGTTGCTGATGAACTGCGGCGAAGCCAGACTTGTGCGTCCCAGCCTGGGTTCGTGGTTGTCTTACGGTTTGGGCACCGAAAACCAGAACCTGCCCGCGTTTGTCGCGATGTGTCCGGGCGGATATCCGATTCAGGAATCGCAAAACTGGCAGGCTGGCTTTCTGCCGGGAATTTATCAGGGCACCTATATTGATACCAAGCATACTCAAATTGAAAAGCTGATCGAAGATATTCGCAACGATCGCATTCAACCGGATCAGCAATCGTTGCAACTGGATCTGCTGCGACAGCTGAACAATCGCCATCTGGAATCTCGCACAGGAGACGCTCAGCTGGAATCCAGAATTCAATCGTTTGAACTGGCCTTCCGCATGCAGACCGAAGCGGCGGAAGCATTCGACATCAACCACGAACCGAAGCACATTCGAGAAATGTATGGCGATGGCCTGCACGCTCGCCAGATTCTGATCGCTCGCCGCCTGGTGGAACGCGGCGTTCGTTATGTTCAGATCTGGCATGGAGCCGGACAGCCGTGGGACAACCACGATGACATTGAGGTGAACCATCGCCGACTTGCCAATCAATGCGATCAGCCGATTGGTGCATTGTTGAAGGACCTTAAACAACGAGGCATGTTGGAAGACACGCTGGTGATATGGGGCGGCGAATTCGGCAGAACTCCCGTGGTGGAAATGCCCAAAAAAGGATCAAACGCGGGCAAGATCAACGGGCGAGATCACAATCACTGGGGCTTCACCATGTGGATGGCCGGTGGCGGAGTTAAAGGTGGATATGTTCACGGAGCCACCGATGAATTCGGTTTTAAAGCCGTTGAAAACAAAGTTCACGTTCACGACCTGCACGCCACTATTTTGAAACTGATGGGCTTCGACCACGAAAAATTCACTTATCACTACGCTGGGCGAGAATTCCGCCTGACCGATGTTCATGGCAATGTTGTGGAAGAACTCATTGCCTGATGTTCCAACGGTGGGGGACGTGCACAGGTGTCAAAAGTCGCTAAGTTGCTGCCAGATTGGCGGTTAAGACGTTTTTTTGGCGATAAAAGCGACAAGGAACTTGGGATATGACCGATCTTTAGACCAATTGCCGCGATAAGTCCGGCGGGATTTTGGTTATCCAGTGCCAGGCATTTTGCGATAACTGTGTTGGAAAACTATATTCCGAGTATTCAATAGCGACAGGGCGGCTGAAAAGTCGGCCAGCCACCAGAACCACTATCTTGCCTGCAATATGCTTCGTCGAGTTCTGAAATTATCCACCAGCCCGCAAGTACTGCTTAGAAGCGTGCTGGCTTTGGATGATTCTCCGCACTCAATCGCACTCGGCGTGAGCATCGGCATTTTTGTAGGACTAACGCCGTCCGTCGGAATTCAAACCGTATTGATTTTGGCGGTGGTGTTTCTGACAAGGCCGTTTTTCTACTTCAACGGCACAGCGGCAATGGCGTCAACGTACATTTCCAATCCGCTGACGATGGCTCCCTTGTATTACTTTTGGTATCGCCTGGGAGCGTGGTTTTTTCCTGGTTATTCCAAAACCGTGGACCTTTCACCGCTGACAACTGCACAAGGCCTTTCAGGCTGGTGGAATGCGACGTGCGAACTGGCAATGCAGGTTGGATGGCCCATGCTGACGGGAGCCATGATGACGGCTCCTGTTGGTGCTGCCATCGCCTACCCGCTGACGCGAATGCTGGTTGGATGGTTTCGCCACTCAGGTGAATCGATGCCTCCCGGTGCGGCTGTTTCAGGGATCGGTCAGTCCACAAGTGATAGTGGCGGATCGGCTGAAACGGACGATGACGCAGCGTCAGCCGAATCATCAGACCAGCACAAGCCAAACGGCGAAGCTGCCCACGATGATGGTGCTCCAGCCGCTTCTTTAAGAAACGTGGCCCTGGCTCGATAGTGTCGCCCTTGTCGTTGTGGCTTTCGGTGCTGTTTTGGCTTGCCGTGTCAGATGTTCCGGCGGATCGGCTTGTTCCGATTATTCAGCTTATCACCGACACGAAGTACAGGACAACGGCCAGTTAACTGCGGTTTTGTTGAAAACTGGCTACCTCCGGGGATTGGTGAGCTAGACATCGATGGGGCAGACCTGCCTGAGCCAAACGACCGGCAGCGCAGTCCGCCACGTGGCAGCCCGGCCACCGTAGCATTGCTGCGGCAGGGCTGATGAACTCTAACATGCGACGACGCCTCGAGCGCTGGCAGGACTCTGAAATGAGACCCACATGAAAACACTTTCAAATCTTTGTTTTTGCATTCTTGTCTGGACCGGAGCGAACTCAGGCTTCGCTGCTGATACCAACATCATGTGCCCAGTGTTGCAGGACCGTGAAGCGACAGACGATTATGTCGTGGACCACAAGGGCGCTGAAGTTCGTTTCTGCTGCAGTGAATGCGTGTTGGAGTTCCAGAAGAATCCCGAGATCTATGAAAACGTGATTCCCCAATTACAGAACCTTCCGCTCCGCACACAGGTCAGCAACTTTATGGGGGACTACGGCGGAATTGTGATCGGAAGTGTGCTGGTGTGCATGCTTATCGGTCTGCGCATCTATCGAAGTTGCCAACCGGCCTCTGCCAAAAACACGGGACTGCTGAACAAGCGGATTTCTCCCGTATTTCCGTTGCTGGTTTTGGCAGGCTATCTTGGTTCCGAAGTCTACGGATTGTAGGAACAGTTGCATGAAACTCAACTGGAAGACGAAATTCACTTTGCTACGTTTTACGACTTCGGCTATCCGCCTGTTCCCAGGCGCCCGGCAACGGAGCCACGTTTGACAGGATCGTACTATCGAGGCAACGACGAACGCAGTCCAAAGCTATTCAACAACGGCAACTACCGCACGGCAAAGTTTAACATTTCACTGGTCAACGAGCATGGCCACTCAGTCGCTGCAAACGATAACATTGCGAACGCGTGTCTGTTTGTGAAATTCGAAATTGAACGACCACCGTTTACTCCGGATTTTCTGTACACGGAAGACATGATGAGAACGATGTTTCTAACTGCTCAGTGCGATCGTTTTCTGGGAAGTGACGGGCCGGTGGCTGATCGAGTTGAGTTGGATATGGTGGAACCCATGCAGCGATGGGAAGCTCTGTTTCCAATCAATAGTGTGGGAATGTGCTGCTCGAACGAAGCTAAGGGAACAGTTTACGTTTGCGAACGATACTACTATCAGCCACAAATATCGCTTCTTGATAAACGCCGTGGTGGCTCAAGATTTCACTATGGAATTCGCTACGACCTGAAAGTCAAAGATGGAATTCTTCTGGACGATTCCGATATGTATATGGGAGCGTTGTATCGAACTCGCAAGTTACCTACCTGGCGGGTTCCCATGACTGAATGGTTTAGCCACAAGCCGATTCCTGAGCTTCCTGGACAGAACGTGGATGCCCCCGACTTATTGGGAATTGACGACCACCTTCTGAAAAAGAGTCTGCTCTCTGGGGACTCTCTTTATTAGTCGTTCGAGGCACTCTAATCGTCAGGTGCCACTGCCTTTGCCAGTGCGTCAATGACCCCGAACTTTTGGAGAAGCACTGGCAAGGCAATGGCGCTCCTACTCGAGAAATGAGCTGAAATGGAATACTAGTCTGTAGTGGAGTTTGATTTCGCTCAAGCGGACTTTCTGATCTTCAGCAATGACATTGACGCGAATTTTTAGCGATCTACACTTCCAGAGTTGTCGGTTGTGAATGTCGGTTGTTTGCAGACACACGTTGGTGTTGTTTCAGGAACAACGCTAGAAAGCTTGTGTTGAAATTCGTCCATGACTCTGTCAATGGTTTTGTCGAGTTGATTGTTGCGCCCTCTTGCTGGCGACCAGAAGAATTTAGATCTACTGACTTCATGCGAAAAATGATCGAAACGCTTCTGCAACACGAAGGAGAGCCTCAGAACACGGTGTTGATTGGCGAATCTGCCGACATCATTCTGCGGCGATTGATGAAGGCACTTTCGATCAGCGATTTGTGGATTTGGTGCGAACCTTCGACCGGCAGCCTTGCGACTGCGACGATGGATGAGTTTTCTCTGGCGATCGCAATCGAATTGGAACGAGAACTCACGCTGCCGCCAAACAGTCTACAGCAGACGATTCAGCAACCCGGCGGAACGGCCGCAGCACGACTTTTGAAAATGTTAAAGCAAAGCTGGCGTTTGCCGCCGGCAAGTTCGCCCGGAATCGTGTTTTGCGTGTCAGCTTTTGAAGTACTTTCAGCTGTCGACGAAAGTGGGTATCAGATTTTAAATGTCTTCAAAGACGCCGAAACAGCTGGGCTACCGTTTCGGCTGGTTGTTCTGGACCTGACGGCAATGATGGAACTTCCCGAACACGCAGCCGCGCTGGCATTCTTCAAAAAGGTGCTGCACTGCTAAACGGGCGGCTGGAGGCGTTTTCTGCGATCATGCAACGTCTGACAGGTTTTCGTACAGTTAATCGCGAAGCTTGGGCGCTTTAAGCATTCTCAGTCTTTGGAACGTCTGTCGCGGGCGGGAACGTGGTGCGCCTAAGGTTGAATCGAAGGGGCCGTTAATTCAAAATGCGGCCGCAGCGAAGATCATGCTTCTTCGCCTCGGAACTATTTCACTCCTTAGCGGTTGTCCTATGTCGATTGAGCAAGCCGAAAAACTGAAACGTGAACTGACAGACAAATGGGTTGTCGTCGCGGACGAAGTTCCTGAGCTGCGACGTTTTTCGTCGCTGACAGGCATGGTGAAAACGGTCAACATGAATTGCCGTGCGTTGGTGGAATTCGAAGGCGTCGAAGACATCAGCTGGTACGACATTGATCCTCAGTTTTTAACCGTTGTGGATGGGCCTCGACCAAAGCCCAAAAAAGAAGCCGAAAAAGCTCCCGCCGCCAAAAAGGCAGCTCCTGCAGCCAAACCTGCAGCGGGCGGAAATCCGTTGGACGCAATTCGAGCCGGAGCTGGTGGAGCCAAACCTGCGGCTGGCGGAAGTCCGTTGGATGCAATTCGAGCCGGAGC
>CALFSX010000248.1 GCA_937916515.1 uncultured Planctomycetaceae bacterium
CCACGAACTCCATTCACCACGTCGATTTCTGAAACAGAAAAGTCCAACACCGAGCCCCCCCCGGACGGATTTTTTCGGTGAAACGATCAACGGCTCTCCCACGTTCCTGTTGGAGGCGTATACCTGTATTCGGCCGCATTATCCTCCGGATCGGACTCGACATGTAGAGCACTGTCCTGGGAGGTCCCTATGCCACCGGAATGCGACAGACGGTTGATCGGTGAAAGTCTGCGGACGCTAACGACAGCAGCTCTCCGGAATCGCACAGCAAATCGGATTCGCGTCGCATGCCTTGCTGATTTGTCACAGTTTCCAGCAGCTCCTGAAGACGCTTAACATTGTCAGCTTCCTGTTCAAATACATCCTGCCAGAATTCAACGGCAAGCGGATACTCTTCCGCGTTCACCACGTACTGTTCACAGCGCCGCAGTGTATCCATGCGTTTGCTGAGTTCGTGGACGAGGTCTTCGCGGTATTCGCAACAGGGTTGATGACCACGATGACTTTTCAACTTGCCCGTTTTTGCAACAGTCATTTTGATTACCTTCTTCAACAGTGTCGAACCAGACAAGGTCAAATGGAACAGTGCCAGACTAAACAGTCGCTTCAGCACTGACCGTCGTCTGGCGGTGATTGTGTAACAGACAAGCGAACGCAGATGCGATTGATATAACAGCAGAAGCCGGGGCTTGGTCGGCTGGGCAGATGTATGCATCCGGCAATCGCCACTCCAACTCAGCAAGCTGCCGGTCCAGCAAATCGGCAGCTTGCAACGAATGTCTGCGCGTTGCGGCGTCCGTGGTTTTTGGCAAATTGAATTGCTTCTCCCATTCCGCACGCACGCGTTCGTACTGGAAAATCATCGCCGATTCGCGTGTATTGAACTGAATCGTGTCGTCATGTCGCGGCGAAACATGCGAAGGATTGTTGCTGCGTTGAACAGTATTCATTCGTTTCTTCCTGCCAAAATGGTGCATCACAATTGGATTCTTCCAAGCCAGCCAAATCGCATCCATAGAACGCCGGACAAAACCTGCGTCAGCCGTTCTATGCTTTCGTTCTATGCTTTTGGACTCACAGAAATAAGCCGAGGCTTAACATTTGAATCGCACGGCAAAGTACGGACGGCCTGTTGCCCTTCTGTAACACTCAACACCAGCTTTGCATCCGGGATGTCAGAAAGCTGTTCATGCAGAATCCTGCTTAGTTCCGCATCCGCTGCAGCCGCCGCAACGCTGCCTGCAAAGAGCATTCGTGGCATTTCACCCATTGAAATCTTTCGGAGATTGGTCATGTGCTTGATCCCTGAAAAAAATGAGGCATTCGGTGTCTGAAGATTTCACTGTTCGTAATCTGCAACGGTGAATCGCTTCGCCGTCCGCAGTGCTTTGCCGCATTGATTGCGTGCTGACCAACTGCAAGCTGATCCGTGTCGTGCTGATTAAAGGCCAATTGTTTCTCACGTTGCCTTCTGCTGTGCCTGAGCACACCGGCGGTCTTCTTCGTGCGGTCTTCGTTCTCGTCCGTTTCGGTACTCATTGTCGCTTCCTTCAGTCTGGGGTTATCCAGTGGACAGTGCTTTTCAGGACACTGAAATATGTCTTCATACCTGCGATTTGAATTCGTCGAACGCCGTTAGTGACAGCTATTCGGCGCGCAAAAAAAACCGACGTGGTGGAGAATCCAAAAATTCTCTACCACGTCGGTCTACTGTGTAACTCGCTTCTCAGAAACAACTGAGCTGCGACTTATTAAGTCATCCGAAAGCGACTGCGCTTCATTGCACTGCGAATACCGTTAGCCGGGTGTTGATTTATCAATTACGTCGTGGTCGCAAACAAGGCCGTTCAAAAACAAACTGTTCCGCGACCACAAGTTAAACGACGGCACAACATGCGACCATTTCATCAACAATGCGTCCAGCAACACGTCACTACACTGATGATGTTATCTGTGTGAATCAAAATAGATAGGTGCTTGTCGCACATTCGTCGAATATCAGCTAAGCTGGTTGCCGGATCGTCTGCAACAGCCGTGCAACCGGCTTCAGCTGACTACACAGCTCACGAATTGTGTGCACCGTAAGATCGTGGGCAAAGAAAGTAAGGATGAGTTCATGAAGTCTCGCGGCGAAATCGAAGCGGCCATCTGCAAGGGGATCAACCGTTTTGAGCAGGAGTATATGGGACGGGGCCCGAAGCACATTCATACGTATTTGATCGACGATCTGTTGTGCGTGCGATTGCAGGGAGTTCTAACGGCGGCCGAAAAACACCTTGCCGAGTCTTCCCCTGCCGAAAAAGGACGCGACCTGCTTAAACAGGTGAGAACTCAGTTAATCGAAACCGCACGTCCGGTGCTGGAAGCCGTCGTTCACGAAGCAACCGGTGTCAATGTTGTCAGTCTGCATCACGATATCAGCGTCGTCACTGGTGAAGAAGTGCTGGTGTTTTCGCTGACAGAGTGCCCCGTGGTCCGCGAAATCGGACGGAAGTAGACGCCACACCTTGCCTGAGCTTTCCGCCAGGCAATCCGCGGAACACTTTAGCGACCCGTCGCACGAATCCAGTCTGCAGCATAAAGTAATCGCAGCCGTTAAGATGAGCCTTTGAGGTGGTGACAGTTAATTTGCTGGGTCGTGGACGAGGTTACGAGTCCAGATGAGACGGCAACGAAAAGGGACTCGTAACCTTGTCCACTACAACCAGCCCTCTTTTTAACGGTCACAAACCAGTAGGTTCTTTAACTAACTAATGTGGTTGGAACGCGACGGCATTCGACCAAGTTGGCGAATGATGATCCAGCACCTTGATTTGTTGACGGTGATCTCCTACCCTTGAACTGGGCTCCTGTTCTGCAATTCAGCACCGAAGCCCAATTTTGCGGATGACTCGATAAGGAGCAATCTGACGGCGTCAGAGGGCTCGTTAAAAGGTAAACCGATGTGACGAAACACTTGCGAGTGCTTCGTCACATCGGTTTTTTTTATGTCCATACCTATGCCACGCCGCACTGCAGGGGCTGCACTTCAAAGGGAATAAGGAGACGCCATGAGTATCGGAACCGTGTTAAGTTGGATGTTTTGCGGATTGATTGTTGGAGCGTTCGCCAGGTTTCTTGTGCCTGGTCGGCAGAGCATGGGCATTCTGATGACGGCTCTGCTGGGAATCGGCGGCGCATTGCTGGGTGGCTTTATCTACTCGTTCTTCGACGGTTTACCAGACGCCCCCTTTGCTCTCACAACTGACCGCTGGGCCGGATGGATTGTCGCCATTCTTGGAGCGATGTTGCTGCTGGCAATCAGCCCCTATGCCTTCCCAGGAAAATGGTCGAACCAGAACAATGACCACAAATTTCGATAAATGACACGTTGAAATCGCAGTTCCATTTTCTGAAAACCTAAACCAAATGCGAAGGCCGAAAACCAGGGGCCTCGAAAGGCGAAAACATGAAGACCAAAGCAGGATTGTGGATTGATCATCGCAGAGCGTTTGTGGTCACAATTTCGGACAAGGGCGAAGAAACGCAGCAGATCAATTCGGATGTTGAAAAGCCAGTTCCAACAGAACTCGGAAACACCCCGGAGCCGCCCGATCATTCTCGCGGCATTGTGGTCGAAAGCACTCAGGAGCGTAAATCGAAAAGTCGGCTTAACGCATTCTACGACAAGGTGCTTACTTCACTAACGGGAGCAGACTCCGTTTTGGTAATTGGCCCCGGCGAAGCGAAGAACGAATTTCAGAAACGCATGAAAAGCGAAAAGTTCCCAGCTCATGTCGTTGAACATGAAACCGCCGACAAAATGACAGACCCTCAGATTGCAGCCCTTGTGCGCGAGCATTTCAAAGCCGACTAAGCTGAACCGCACGCCACAAAAAGGGCCGCCCGCTGAAGCGTTTGGAATCATGAAGAGCTCGGAGACAACCAGAGTGCTCTGAAATGCAAGGCGCAGTAGCGAACAGGATTTCAGAGCCTTCTGCACGGAAGACTCCGAACGCAATCAATATCGTGAAAGGAAAACAAGATGTATCGAAGCATGACGGAAATTCCGGGCTACACGGTAACCACAACCGACGGTGAAAGCGGCAAAGTGTCCGACTTCCTGTTCGATGACAAGGAACGCATTGTACGCTATGTCGTCGTGCGAACGGGCGGCTGGTTGATGGGCCGCGATGTTCTGATCTCGCCGGTGTCCATCAAGGATGCCGACCACAAAACGAAAAACCTAACCACGGTTCTTACAAAAAAGGTCATCGAAAACGCTCCGGGCGTAGACACCGCTAAACCGGTATCTCGACAGCAGGAAATGATCCTCGTTTCCTACTTCGATTGGCCCATGTATTGGGCTCCAATTCTGATACCCGATGTAACCAACGAAGCAACGTCGGCGCAGATCAAGGAAGTGGCAGAGGCTGAATGGGACACTCACTTACGCAGTGTGCGAGAATTGGTTGGCTACCACATCAACTGCATCGGCGACACGATCGGGCATGTTGAAGACCTGATTGTCGACCTTGAATCGTGGATTGTCCGATATCTGGTTATCGACACGGCAAACTGGCTACCGGGCAAAAAAGTGATCGTCGGCTACGACTGGCTCACCGATATCCGCTGGGACCACAAATCCGTCCATGTCGACCTGACTCGCAAACAGATCGAAACAGCTCCACCCTATTCCTCGCGAACGTCCATCAACCGCGACTATGAAGAATCGCTGTACGACTTCTATGGACGACCAACATACTGGTAAGCCACGGCCCCGGGGCATGTGCACCGACGAAGAACAAGCCATCACCGAATCGACATGTCGCCTACTCAAATACAGTGCCACCCACCCGTAAAGTAACCTGTTCAAATAAACTACCGTGCCTGAAGGAGAGCAATTGCTAATCAAGTTATCTACTGATAAAACCGTTAGTGACGCGGCGGCCGCTTTGCATTTGTCGGTTAAGGCGAATCACTTCGGTGTCATGCAGGTGCACAACCTGAAAGAGACCATGGCGAAAAAAGGCGTGGAGTTCAACAATGAATGCCTGATCTTCGAGGTCTGCCAGCCGCAACAGGCCAGGAAAGTGCTCGATGCAAACATGAGCGTCTGCACCGCGCTGCCGTGTCGGATATCAATTTACGAAGAAGGCGGAAAGACCATTCTGGCGACATTAAAGCCAACAATTCTGCTGGCAATGTTCAACTCGCCTCAACTGGAAACAGTCGCTCAGGAAGTGGAAGCCACGATTGTCAAAATCATGGAAGAAGCTGTGGTTTGATGATGTACGACCACTGATCGATTCCATAGATCGATTCAGCGATGGACGGCCGTCACAAACCGCGGTACGAAGTGAAGGCAAATATCATGACTAAAGACCCGATTTGCGGCATGACGGTGGATGAGGCAACTGCGCTTCACGCCGAACGAGATGGAAAGACTTTATATTTCTGCAGAAAGCACTGCCGGGAAAAGTTTCTAAGCGACCCACAACCTGCACAAGATGCTGCGAGTTCGTGTTGCGGCCAGAAGCCCGAATCATCGGGCGAAAGCTGCTGCTCAAGTGACAAAT
>CALFSX010000249.1 GCA_937916515.1 uncultured Planctomycetaceae bacterium
ACCAGGCCACCAGGTCAAGGGCGAAGCCCTTGTTAGAAACTGCCCCAAAACTTTCATGCCGACTTATCAGCGATGAAATTCGCTCAGACCAAACATGCCGTAGACGCCTGGAAAATGGTTCGGCATTCAGGTGTCTTTGCACTTTCCAGCAGGTAAGTCGTGGATGAGGCTGTGAATTTATCTGAGGATATCGCAACGGTGGCCGGGGTTGGAGCGAGTCACGTAGGAAACTCCGGGGTTTCCTTCGCAAGCTCAGCCCAACCCCGGCCACCCGCTCATTTATACACACGGCTTCCGCAACTGGTGCCATCCACCAAGTGGCATGTGAACAGCACTTACGTCACCGGTTTCTGAACTCGTGTGCGTCGTTTGCGTAGTGCGATCAGACACAGTTCCTGGCGATTAAATGCCAGTTGTCGAGTTTCAACAACGGCAAACCCCATGCTGTGGAACTGCTGTTTGTAGGTTTCAACGTCCTTTGCCAGTTTCCAGTCTGGCAGCTTTAATGTCGCAATGACGCCACGCACCGGTAAGCCCCGCACTTCTACATAATCACGAATAACTTCGATTGTGTACGACGGAGGCATGTTGACATCAATTGTCAGCCAACGCACGTTTTCCAGGTCGCGTTTCGGTACGTCTCGTGCTCGCCGTCTTACGTGAGTCAGTTGCGGATGTGAGGCGACTGAGGCATCCATTTCAGCGGGATCAATCGCGATCACTTTGGTCCCGCGTTCCAGGAGATACAACGACGCTCCGCCGGGAGCACTGCCGATTTCTGCGACGACGTCGTTTTCCTGAATCGCAATTTGTCCCCAAAGCACGGCTTCGTGAATCTTCAACCACGCTCGACTTGCTGCGTCCTGCGGCAGTTCAATTGCGGGTGCTCCACCAGGCCAACGTTGCGAAACGGTTGATGCATCGTGCCACCCAAACCACCATTCGTTGTGAGCCACCAATACGACACACAAAGTTGGCTCGCCGGGTTTGCTGGTTTCGTTTTGCTGAAGATGCGGGTACACGGGCTGTAATTGTTCGAACAGAATTTCGCTGGCCGCTTTGGCAACCGGGCTGATGCCGGGTTCGAAACCTGCCTTGCCCGGCATTTCTGTATCGCGTTGCCAGAAGTGCAGCATGCTGAACGGAATCTGGTGAGCTACTGTTTTTAACTGCTGAATCAGACCTGTCGCCAGTAACGCTGAATCTTCGCCGACCACTTTGCCCAATGACCAGCCCCATACTCGAGCAAACGTCGATTCCAGTTCAAACGAGCCCGGACGAATAGTCGGGTCCGTAATTTTGAACGTCATAAAACCCGGACGCGAAAACGCAAATCGAAGGCCGGGATAGCGAGTCATCACTTCCTGTTTACACGTGTTTTCAGCTCCAAACTGGCAACAAACAAACAGAAAACTGGCGGCAGAGGACATTGAAGATGACAGTCTGGGTATGGAAAAAACTGTGAGCGGCGACCGGTGCCTGAGGCTGATAAAAGCAGCGTCGCAGTATACTCAACCGGTAATCTGAAGTCGCGAATGACTCACGCTAACTTCCGTCAATAGTCGCATTCTCAAGCCGTGCGGGCTTCAGGTGGAAGCTGTGGCTGAGTGGCAATTCTGCTGGGTGTTTGGAATACTTTTGAAACCCCTGCCTGCTTTCCCACCTCTTGAAAAGGCGATCGACATGGTTCGATTTATTTTCTCGGCTGCCATCCTTGGCGTCCTGTTGCTGTCAAATTCCGTTCATGCAGAACTAAAAGCGGGAGCCGCAATTGTCGATGTGACTCCGGCAAAGTTTCCCGTGCTCGTCAACGGTGGCATGACGTCTCGAACAGCATCAGAAGTGACGACGCGTATAAATGCTAGAGCGATTGTTGTTGATGATGGCCGCGAACGTATTGGAATCGTGGTTGTGGACAGCTGCATGATGCCACGCGAACTGCTTGATGAAGCCAAGCAACTGGCGGCGCAACAAACAGGTCTGAAAGCCGACCGCATTCTGATTTCGTCAACTCACACGCACACAGCTCCGTCTTCGATGGGAGCACTCGGCACAGACGCCGACGCCGACTATCTGCCTGTTTTGCGAGCCGGAATTGCAGAAGCGTTGGCTAAGGCGGAAGCCAATCTGGAGCCCGCTGAAGTTGGCTGGGGCAAAGAACACGCCGCAGAATTCACCGCGCTGCGACGTTGGATTCGCAGACCGGATCGTTTGGCGGAAGATCCGTTTGGCGACTTCACCGTGCGAGCCAACATGCACGCCGGTCGCAATCCGGACGACGTGACGGGCGAATCAGGGCCGGAAGATCCCGACCTCACAATGATCTCATTCCGTTCGAAAACCGGTCGCCCGATTGCTGTGCTGGCGAATTTTTCCATGCACTACTTTTCCGGCCAGAAGCCATTAGCCGCCGATTATTTCGGTTTATTCTGCGACGGATTGCAACAGCAGCTAAACCAATCGAACGACCAGCAGCCTGCGTTTGTTGGCCTGATGTCTCACGGTTGCAGCGGAGACATCTGGCGGCGTGACTACAAGCAGCCGTTGGATCAGCAGGAGGCGTATTCGGAAATTTCAGAATACACGGACGCTTTGCTGCAGGTGGCTTTGAAGGCTTATCAGAACATCCGCTATGCCGCCGACGCAGATCTGGCGATGTCTGAAGTTCGACCAACCTTAAACTATCGAGTTCCCAATGCGGCTCGCCTGGAATGGGCAAAGAAGATCGTTGCCGAAATGGGTGACCGTTTGCCGAAGACTCAGCCGGAAATTTATGCTCGCGAACAAATCTATCTGCACGAACTTCAAGCCACTGAGATCGTCGTACAGGCACTGCGCATCGGTGATATCGCAATCGCCACCACTCCCAACGAAACGTACGCCTTAACCGGCCTGAAGGTGAAGCTGCAAAGTCCTCTGGCGAAAACCATGGTGATTGAACTCGCCAATGGGGGAGACGGCTATATTCCACCGCCCGAACAGCATTTGCTGGGAGGCTACAACACGTGGGCAGCCCGGTCGGCCGGTTTGGAAGTGACGGCAGAACCAAAGATTGTTGAACATGCTCTGCAATTGCTGGAAGACGTGTCGGGAAGTGCTCGCCGACGTTTTCAGCAAAGTCGGGGATCGTCTTCGGAAGCAATTTTGCAGGCGAAGCCGATTGCCTGGTGGCGATTGGATGAATTTTCAGGACCTGTGGCGGCTGATTCGTCGGGCAACAATCGTCACGCTGTTTACGAACCGGCGATTGCCTACTTTTTGGATGGCCCCACAAGCGGCCAGACTTCCGATGGCGAAGTGAACCGCGCCGTGCATTTTGCGGGAGATCGTATGCAGGCCAGCCTGTCGGAACTGGGTAACAAATATTCTGTGGCGATGTGGATTTGGAACGGCATGCCCAACGACGCTCGGCCAACAACCGGCTGGATGATGTCGAAAGGTCGCAGCAATGGTCTTGGGCTGGGCAGCGAACACCTGGGAATTGCCGGAACCGCTTTGAAACCAGGCCGGCTGGTTTATTTAAACGCAGGAAACGACGCTGCACCTGTTGTCGGCGAAACGGAGATCGAACGCTGGACCTGGAATCATGTGGTGCTGGTGAAAGATGGTGCGCACGTTCGCATTCACCTGAACGGTCAACCGCAGCCTGAAATTACCGCATTGGTCTCGGCAACCCCAGCGACGGGCTGGAACTGGTTCTTCGGCGGACGCTCAGACAACGATTCCAACTGGGAAGGTCGTCTGGATGAAATAGCCGTGTTTGATCGAGCGATTTCGGTGGAGGAAGTGGCGACGATGTTTGGGGAGAGGTAGGGGCGGGTTTCAGGTTTCAGGTTTCAGGT
>CALFSX010000250.1 GCA_937916515.1 uncultured Planctomycetaceae bacterium
TAAATTACCAATTACTTCACATGCGCCGACCTAAGTGAACTCTCGCACCGCAGGCCACTCACTTCAGTAAGAACAGCGATTTTTGATCGGCGCGATTGAGTGCAGCTTCTGCTGGTCGAATACTGATTATGCGGCAGGATGTAAATAACACTGCGAGTTCCTGGCCGCTGAAATGACATCAAAGTTCTTAATCGTAGAAGCATGGAAATTCTTCCTGTTTTGCACTACGTGCCACACCGGATGGAATTCCCTGCCCCACAGCCTAAACTAGCACTACTCTCTACATTCACACAACACACGCGCACAATCAAGTCTGTCACCCACGGGAAGCATTCGTTTTCTAGGCTCCAATCTGTCCAAGTCTCATATTGCCCTTGAAATTCAAGAGGTCGCCCTCTAAGCTCGACCCGGTCACTATTCGTTTTTTATTCGTTTTCTGTTTGGATGTCCAAAGATGAAGTCAGTAAAAGCACGGCGACTTCGTGGGTTCACGCTGATTGAGCTGCTCGTTGTAATCGCCATTATTGCGATCCTTATCGCGCTGTTGTTACCTGCCGTCCAGCAGGCACGTGAGGCCGCCAGAAGGACACAGTGCAAGAACAACCTGAAGCAACTTGGCCTGGCGTTACACAACTACCATGACGTCTTCGGAAAATTCGTCTACATGAAGGGTGGTACCCAAGGCTACGGGCACACCAGCCGAAACGATGGCAACTACAATCGAAGGTCTGGCATCATTTCGTTGTTGCCGTACTTTGAGCAGGCCAACATGTACAGCGTAATTGAAGCTGGTGACACGTCGTTCAGTCCACCGATTCCACCGGGAGGTCCTGCGCCATGGAAAGGCTGGGCTGGCTGGAATCAAAGCATTTCTTCTTTGCGTTGCCCGTCGGATCCTGGTCTCGATACGCCACGTGGTGAAAATAACTACGCGTTCTCTCGTGGAGACTACATCGGAACAAACTCAGGCACTGGCCGTGATTCTCAAGACGGTAATGGGCTATTCGCTTTTCGAAAAACTTACTCGATTCGAGACGTCACCGACGGCACCAGCAACACTGTTGCGATGGCTGAGCGAGTGATTGCTCGGTTTGGCCGAGGCGGAAAGGGCTCGCCTTCGATCAAAGAAGGTCAATTGACAGAGGTGGCCGGCATCACCACAAGTCCAGGTGCTTGCGTGGCCGCTGTTGCCGCTGTTAGTAATGGAAACAGGTATACAAACGGCAGTAAAGTGAAGGGCAAGTTCAGCTCAACCTACTGCGATGGACAGCCAGAGAACGTTGGCTTCAACACTGTTCTGCCGCCAAACGGGCCATCATGCACGAACAATAACAACAACAACTCAGATGCAAATGTGTCGTTGCTGTCAGCCAGTAGTCAACACACTGGGGGTGTGCAGATCGTTCTTGCCGATGGGTCTGTCAGGTTCATTTCGGAAAACATTGACACCGGCAATCTGGGCGTCTCCACGTCTCGCGGAGCACGCAGCCCCTATGGTGTTTGGGGAGGCCTTGGAACTCGAGCAGGTGGCGAAGTGCTTGGAGAGTTTTAATCGCAACTTACGAAAAGATGTAGACGGTTCTGACTCACGGCAAACATGCCTGGCAGTCTTCAATGCGTACTTCGCGGCCACAAGTCTGCGTAATACGCTGTAAGAGATTTCCGGAAAGACAGTCTTACCCGGTGAGCCCGTTCGTGTGTGTTTCGTGTGTGTCGCTGTTAGTAACCCAGACGATCGGCTGATTTCTGGTTTATCCCGAATTTCAGTGCCAATTTTTGACCAGCCTTTGAAGTGATTCTTTGAAGGCTGGTCTTCTGTCTACACAAGTTGCACGGGTATCGGATGCTGCCCAAATTCAGCAGTGGTGAATGCCCTGGCTCCAAACACGAACGGCCTCGATTCAAGTATGTGGGGGCAGGCTACGGTGGCCAAACTGCACCCCAACATGTTCCAGTCAGCTGTTCACTTTGTTGTTCCGCTGCAAAGCGATTATCATTTACTGTTACGTAAGTTCGGAGAAATGATTGATGTCACGCCTCAACAATGCGATTGCCACCTGCCTTCTGGCAGTCTTTGTGGTGCCCACCCTGTCTGGCTGTGGTTCATCGGCGGGAGCACCTCCTGAACCGGTATATCCAGTTTCAGGAGTTATCACACTCAACGGGAAACCGCTCGTTGGGGCAGACGTAACATATTTGAATCAGGAAAAGCAAAGGTCCGCGTTTGGCAGAACAAATGAGGAAGGAAGATATCAACTGACAACCTTTACTCAGAACGATGGCGCGGTCGAAGGTAAGTCCGTTGTCACTGTCATGAAGTTTGAAGCCGCAGCTCCTTCTGCTCCAGAGCCAGAGCTTGATTCAGAGGACTACCAGCCCCCAGGTTTAGGTGAGGATACGGGCCCGCAGAAAATTTCCAGTGACATCCCAAAGCAGTACGCTGATGTAGCAACTTCTGGACTCTTTGCGAATGTGTTGACTTCTGGAGATAACCAGTTTGATTTCGAACTGGAATAGGCATGCAAGACTTTCGTGCCCAACCGTCTACCGCCTCGTAACTCCCTCACAACGGCTTCGCCCTTGACCCAGTGGCGTGGTTGGTTGGAAGACATGGAACGCTGGAATCGCCGAGCCGCTCCGTTGTCGCTACGACCAACACGCGCACCGTGCGCGCATCATTTTTGAGTAACACGCTAAGCACTGTCACAACGGGATCTGTTCAGAAAAGCCACTGACGGACGCCGCTGGGCGTCCTGTTAGTGCTGATCACAATTGTCATTGAACTGATAAACCGCCCTGGCAGTTCCAGAACAAAGTTTATTTTGACTTGGTTACTGCCAATCCGACCAATTTCGCGATCCACCGAAGAAACAAAAAAGTGACGGTGGAGACCCCGATAATCGTGAAGCAAAATACCAGTCCGGCTGCCTTGTCGAGTCCATTCCGCCGCACCATTGCGCTGCTGGCAAGATAAGCGGCGCCGCCACCAACGCTCAGCGAAATCAGACTCACAATCCAACCAACAAACGTGAACTGACTGAAGTCGATGTCAAGCTCGTTGAGCGCTCGTCCAATTCTCTCAGCAAGATCAGGTTTATCGCTCATGCGTTCACCCCGCTAATGACCGTCCAACAACCTGCCCAGCGAACCTGCGGGCGAGAATACGTTTCTTTACCCATATCGCGGCAACTTGCGGCGGAACAGGTTAAGAATCCTCTCAACGCCCAGCTGTTTTGCCCTTGCCGATTGCTGGCACCTCTTCATCAGCAGATGTCGGCAAAACCAATACGAACAAATGCTGATCCGAAAGCAAGACTCTTAAAGCACGCCTTACGTTCACAGCGTCAATTGCAGTAGCACACGGCAACTTCAAAAGATCCGGGTTCCATTAGTCATGGAAAGCCAACGTGTTACAGCAAAAGCGGCTGAAGGGAATCGAACCCTCATCTCAAGCTTGGCAAGTGAAACCCCTCTGCTTCTGCGTCGACGGAAAAATATGTCCAAATGGCATTTCCCCAATGATATATCGGCTCAATCTACATTGAAACCCTTGCATCGATTTGCATTCTGTTTCCGATAGTTTTCAGTCTTAAAGTGGTACAGTCATCGGGATGGCTCAAACTGGCACCATCAAGTTTGGTCAAGAGTTCGCATCAATTTAGTCGTGGACGGTATACATTCGGCCCGATGGACAGTTAAAAAAAAGTCGCTGGGCACGAGTCGCCTGACTGGAGAGCACCAAAGCTGAAAGGAGTCGGAGTCTTGCAATACAGTCAAGGTGATCGCATTTGTATCGGGATTAATCCCGATACTTTCGGATGCCGCGATCATTTTCTCGACATGCTGAGTTTCCGCAATCCGCATCGAATGGAACGAATAAACAAGGCCTGTGGGCACTCCGATCTTAGCGACCAGCGGCGGCTGACGATGTCGCACTATGGCTACATTTACCGATATCGCCGCTCATTCACACAATTGGCCGCATAAATGCGAAAAACCAATGTATTTCGGGGTTTTCGGGATCTGAGACCATCGGAATCAGTCCGACGTTACATTCGAATTTTGCTTAGTTTTCACTACTTTCTATTTTCATTGTCTCACAGAGTTTCGTTGCTGAAGTCTTGTCCCCCATCCCAAGTCATAGGAAAACACGTCGTGAGAAATGACAAACGTCCACCACGCGATTGAGCAGTCGTGCTTCAACACAGTCATTAGCCAAACAACTCTTATAGAGAGTCAGTAACAACCAAATCATTTCTTCTTCATCATTAATCACGCATGATTGCTGCGTTGACTGGAGCCGGAATCCAATTGGGTGGATGCAGGTCAATGTGAACGCCTCTAAGCGTCATCCGTTCGCCAGGTTTGATGCCAGGTTAATCCTTGGTAACCGAATAATTGATCCTCGATGAGTTACTGTAGAAAGTTGTGTTTGATGGGCAGTTGAAAAAGGCGACGTGTTTC
>CALFSX010000251.1 GCA_937916515.1 uncultured Planctomycetaceae bacterium
CTGGATGGTTCAGGACCAGCCATGGGGCACACTTTGGACCGTGTTCGTATCCTGCGGAGCAGTGTTCTCTGTTCTGAGCGCCTTTGTTGGAATTGAACTGGTTCGAACGATGTGGCTGTGGACACAACCTGGAGAACCAACATCCGGTCTGCTGGGCATGCTTGGCGGAATGTTCGGGAAATAATCATCACGCCGCGAACGTGGCGGTGATGACCAAATACGCAAGCGGCAGGTGAAACAACAACAGCCATCGCGTCTGACAGGATCACTCCAGAATTCCTGACAGATGCAGCTCGTTGCGTTTTCACCTGCCGCTTGTCTGTGCGCTAAAAACGTCAACACAACGGCGAAACGGCAGTCTCAGACATCCGCAGAGGCAACGGAGCAACCTTGACTTCACAGCTCAGCCGTGGCTGTTTTTTTCGTCTTCCTTCAGTCGCCGATAAAGCGTTTTTCGATCGACGCCCAGAATCCTTGCTGCTTCGGTGCGGTTGCCTTTCACGCTGTCCAGAACTCGATAAATGTAGTTTCGTTCAACGGCTTCCAACGTTTGCAGTTCTGCCGGATTTGTAGTGTCAATTCGAAAAGTAGACTGGCGATAGTCGCGTACACCTTCCGGAAGATCATCAACAACCAGCTTGGCAAATTCCGTAAGCGCAACGGCGCGTTCAATGACGTTTCGCAGTTCTCGCACATTGCCAGGCCAGTCATAGTTGAGCAATCGTTCCGCCACCGACGGCTGGAACCCCACAACGCTTTTGTTCATTTGCCGAGCGAACGTGGCCAGTAAACTATCTGCAATCAACAGAACATCGTTTCCACGAGAACGGAGCGGTGGAAGTTCAAGCTGTATTACGTTGATTCGAAAATAGAAATCTTCGCGATAGCGACCATCTTCAACAGCCGCCTGCAGGTCACGATTTGTCGCGGTCAAAATTCGAGCATCAAATGGAACTTCCTTTTCTCCTCCAACCGGTCGAACGCTGCGTTGCTCCATCGCTCGCAGCAGCTTGGCTTGCAGACTGACCGGGAAGTCACCGATTTCATCAAGAAAAATGGTGCCACCCTGAGCCTGCTGAAACAGACCTTTGCGATCGGAACGAGCGTCCGTGAATGCGCCTTTTGCATGTCCGAACAATTCGCTTTCCAGCAGATTTTCCGGAATCGCGGCGCAGTTGATGCCCACAAACGGACCATTTTTTGATGTGCTGTGATTGTGAATTGCTTGAGCAACAAGTTCTTTGCCTGTACCGCTTTCGCCAGTAATCAGGATATTGGCCGTTGTTGGCGCAACCTTGCGGATTTGACTATAAACACGCTGCATCGCAGGACACGCACCAATCAAATCTTCGAATCGGTCGTTCGCCGCCGGACGTTGACTTAGCCGCTTTACCTGGTCCAGCAGTCGTTGATGTTTGACGGCACGTTCGATGACCACTGCCAGCAGATCCATTTCAACCGGCTTTGTAACAAAGTCCCACGCGCCAACTCGAATTGCTTCGATGGCCGTTGCCAGACTTCCGAATGCCGTCATCACAACAACAGGAATGTCGGGACGATTCGCCACAACTCGTTCGCAAAGCTGCAAGCCAGTCATCCCGGGCATGTTTAGATCGGTCAGCACTACCTGAGCATCGGTTAATGCCAGAGCGTTCATGGCTGCGTCTGCAGATGTAAAGCCACTGACCTGATAGTCACGCAACCTAAGATCCGTTTCCAGCAGTTCAACCATGCTGGCTTCGTCATCGACAACAAATATGTGTCCGTTCATGATTTCTTTTCCACTGGCAGAAAGACACAAAACGTCGCTCCCTGCTGAGGCACACTTGCGACGTTCATCCATCCGCCGTGTTCGGCGACAATTTCATGAGCGATCGACAGACCGAGCCCCGTTCCTTTGCCAACATCTCGCGTTGTAAAGAAAGGTTCAAACACATGGGGAAGGTCTTCAGCCGAAATTCCACAACCGTCATCGGCGACACAGATTTTCACGCAATCGATTCCAATTCCAGAAGAGTCCTCCGGGCGACAGGCGTCGCAAAGACTGGTTGACACTTCAACCTTCACTCCCGATTCACGCGACATTACGGCGTTGATCAACAGGTTAGACAACACCTGCTGCATTTGTGCCGCATCAACGTTGACGCGTACGTCAGCTAAAGAGCGTTCAACGATCTGAATCGCTGCCGTGTTTTTTGTGGCGATGGGTTCCACCAGACTAACGGTGCGTTCGACAATCGTATTCACATCCAGGCTGGTTCGGTTAGGTGTAGATCGGCGAGCGAAGTTCAACAACTGCTGAATCAGGCCGGTCATGCGGTTGGCCTCAGACTGAATTGTTGCGGCACTGGTAACAACGTCTGATTGCTGCAACCTTCCACCAGCAATCAACCCGGCTCTTCCGGTAATCACGTTCAGTGGAGTTCCCAGTTCGTGAGCGACGCCGGACGCCAGTCGTCCCAGCGTCTTCAGGCGATCTCCATGTCGCAATTGCTCCATGGCTTCGATGCGTTGAGCGGCTTCCTTAAGCACCTGCTGCTGCGATTCATGAAGCTTCTCTCCCATTTGATTCAGAGCTTTGGCAAGCATTGAAAGTTCGTCGTTCCCGCCCACGTATACGGGAGTTGTCAGATCGCCTTCCGCCACACGTTGAGTTTTTTCGATTAACGCCTGAAGCGGTTGGCCAATAATTTTCACACCGAACAAAGCAACCACAAGCCCCGTCGCTCCAACCATGGCGGCCATCAAAGTCACCGTACGAACGATCGTATCCCGCGTATATTGATCTCGCGGCACAAGTGACTCCGCGATTTCCAACGCTCCCAGCCTGCCGTCGGGCAAAGCGAACGGAAAGTAGGAACAATACAATCCAATGCCGTCAGCGGAGAGATACCTCATTGCGGTCAGCTTTCCCTTCGGAATATCCAGAAGCTGCTCACGATCAACAACGGGAAGCGTGGCCACGTCGGCGGTGTTATCAAGCCAGACCCAGCGACTGCGAACCTGCCGTTCGTTTCCATCGTATCTCAGATATTCCAGACTTCCTCCCGCTCCGGCACGCCGCCAGAGTTCTCGCAAATCGGGACGAATCGCGACGACAAGTTGCTCGTGGCGAGCCGACATTTCGATCTCGAAGAACGCAACCTCACGCTGAACTGCCAGATAACCACTTAAACCGACCAGCCCGCAGACTACGATCAGAAACAGAAAGATGAGCTTTATGGTCAGTTTCATGGATCAACACTGTTGAATGGCAGTAATCTTGGTCCGTCGGCAAATTCAGGACTTGTCGAAATCCGCTTGACGTAAAGACTGTATGTCGATGGAACTTGCCGTTCCATCAGAACTACAGATTACACGTGTCAATTGGGAAGGAAATTTGAAGTCAGGAATCAGCAAGAGCAAGTCCAGCGGATTCCACGCAATTCGAAGATCACGCAAAAACATAAGGCAGTTCGTCAATTTGTAGTCAATCCCAGATTGCTACAAGCATTCGTCGCCACCGCAGGGCCTCGCATCGGAACCGTGGCACGCCTTGCAGTTGCGTTTCTGCGCTTCGAATCGGCATGGCGGCGATGAAATGAGTTGTTTTGCCCTAATCAGGCCAAAAGCTGCGAACCCGACCAATCCTTGCTGAACAGGGCTCAGCGTCTTCGGCCAAAACATCAGCAACAATAGGCCGCCAGAACGCGCGACGAACGTGTCGCTGATCGCCGCAGTTGTTGCGGCAGCATTACTCGTAACCTGGATGCCTGCACACCGAATCATGAGATTCCGTATGACTTTCAGCCAAGCAGATTTAGTTTTCGCCTGGACATTACCCACACATTGCACCCCGGTTCCGCCAAATATTGATTGCAGAAACAGCCCCAGGGGTGATAACTTTCGGAATGCCAACTGTGCGTCGAATCAACCTAGATCAGATAAGGAGCATTCATAAGGAGCATTGACTGCTAAACTCTCGCCGCGAACTATCAACTTGAAGATAGCTCTCAACGCAATTCGCAACACCGTGAAGTATGCAAAGGGCTGACCCAGGAGTTCACTTACCATTTGTTTGACAACTCAGACTATGGAGACTGTTCATGAGTTCAATCGATCGACAATGGGATATATCAGAAGCGGACGCAAAAAAATTAAAAAAACAGGTCGTCGTGTTTCGACAGCAGTGGGCTGCTTTCGCGAACCGATCGCATGAATGTTTTGAGAACTTTCGAAGCAAAGGTGCGACTTTAACGGACGACTTTTACGATGAGCTTTGCGAAATGGAGCAACGTAAAGACGAGCTTCATCGACGACTATCCGAAGCCACCAGCCAGATCCCCGGAGAACAATGGGAACTGCCGGAAAGCTCCGCATCGCTACACGACTTTGAAGAAAGTCTTATTAAACTGAAGGACCTCTGCAAAGCCCATGAACAACACCAGCGAGAACGTGTCGGTCGAGTTCTGGCTCCTCTGGAACCTCTAGCAAACATCCAAACAGACTCGGAAGACATTCGTTCCTGCGTTCATGAGCTAACCAGTCGAATAGAAAAGTTGTCGGATTCGGTATTGGAATTTGATCGCGAAGCAATTGATGCTGCTGAATCTTTATACGCTGCAAACATCGCACTTCTGAAGCTTATTAACGAAGGAACCTCGGGCGATCAACAGCAGCCTGAGACCATGACGAATGCTGAGTTCAACGAATGTTTTGAATTGATCGATGGTGAATTTGGTCGACACCTGGCAATTGCGACAATTCGAGGCCAGCTAAAGCTGGGAAGATCCAGCGATCATGCTCAGACCCTCTTCAAAAAAGCTGAGCAACAAGGCATTTCAGAACCGTCGCCTGAAATGCTGAGCCTGCTGCAAAAACATTTCAATGAACCTCGCGACAAGTTAACCGCTCCTCGAACGTTACGACGTGTTCAGCCAATTCGCAAAGTTACGATTAGCGCATTGGAAGCAGAAGGTGTGCTAAGGTCTGCGATCGACGGACTTCAAAAACACTTGTCCGAATTGAAGAGTCGCGATTCTGTGGGAGCAAACCAGCCGGGACATCCGACTCAACTGCAAACCGTTGGCTACAGCAACCTGATTCAAATCACGGAACACCTGATACTTGTCCTTAACGCACGCGACACGTCAGGAAAAACCTATCGGTCAGAATTGGAAGTGGCTGCCAACCTGCTGGCAGAAGCACACAGTGCGGTACGGGTCGGTGCCGGACGAAAATTCGCAAACGAAGGGGCGATTCCGGAGCTGGTTGAAATTTTCAACTGGTTGAAGACCTTCGTAAGCCCGGAGATGGAATCTATCCACGTAAAACGACACATGCGATTGGAAGATCAAGCCAACCCAATCAACAACGACAACGTTGCAAACCGAATTCATGGCGTGGTTGACAACTGGACCAAAACGCATGCGGCGGCAAAGCAACTGATGATGATTGAGAAGTCTGTAAAGGAACTTCAACAAACCGGACTTCCAGTAGCAATCTCAACAATTGACCTATGGGTCCAGCAATACCTGAAAGGTTCTGCCACACCGTCTGACGCAATGCTGAGAGAACTACTGTCGCCTGTTTATGAACTGCTGCCGGACCCGGATGAGACACCAGCTGACCTGCAGTGTGAGCTTTCGGAGGACTTTAAAAAAGTACTTCGCAATCTGGATGCTCATTTGCAAATGCTGGCAGAACGCGAACTGGAGGCCGAAGCCAGCAAAGAAGTTGTTCACATTGGCCCCGAACTGGAGCGCGTGAGACAATGGTTCTGCGGAAAGCGAATCGCACTGGTCGCGGGTGTACCCGACCAGATTCACAAGAAACGCATTGAAGATGCCTTTCAGCTAAAAGAACTTAAATGGGTAGAAGCCTCAAAAACGGATCGGGCCTCAGAACTTTCGTCGCAGGTTGGTGAGGTCGACCTGTTGATTCTGATCACAAAACTTATTGGGCATAAGCACAATACGTTGAGAGGGTTTTGTAGCGAGATCGGCGTCCCATCGGTGCAGACCAAGAAAAATCAGGGATTTGGTGTCAACACGCTGGTTGAGGTGATTACACAACAGGCAAGTCGCCAGCTTGACCGGGTTTCCTGACAGGGTGTAGCGGCAGACTTTTCTCTTCTGCAACCATGGCTTTGCCCCACGATGACCACTAATATCCGGGCGATTTCAGATATAACTGGGATTAGCTCACATAGGGCCACAGGTCCCGAAAGCTGGGCAGAGCCATAAGTTGCTGGACTGGTTGGATTAGTAACGAAGCGTGAGGGAAATTGAATGCAAACCGTTAATTGCCACGGCTGGTGGGAACAAAGCGGACTCGGTCGGCAGCCGATGCATGACCTTCAACTGTCGTTCAAAGAAGGAGAAATTCAGGGCAGCGGATACGACATCATCGGACAGTTCGTGCTACACGGTTTCGTCCGCGCGGACAACGTTACGCTGGTTAAAAAGTACATCGGCCAGCACCAGGTCGACTATCCGGGAGCATATGACGGGGAAGGCACCTTTCAGGGATTCTGGAAGATGTCTGAGTTCGGCGGTCGCTGGCTGGTTAAGATTCAGTCGACCACTTTCGGAAAAAACGACATCGTTGACATCGCCTGAAGAATTCCGCAACAACCTGCAGCCTGTATCAGGCAGGCCGGTGAGCTGCGAAACCGTTTCGTTGTATAGCTTGCCAACCATCTGCACACATTGCCAAACCGACCTGGGCCGGCAATGCAGGTTAGTAAGACAACCCCCGCGGCGAATTCAGACCAACGCAAACTGCAATTGTCGTTGTAGCAGTTCCTCAATAAGGCATGGTTGTCTTTTGCTTCGCAAAAAATGTACAGAATTACTTTCGCAGATGGGTGTGAATCTATCCTCTGGACTGCTTCGGCTTCTCGAAGCTTTCATTTCCTGGCGGTTAGGAAATGGAAGAACCAAACGTTTTGAAGCCCCGCATACAAAGAATAGCGACGACATGTCACCGCACTCCAGAAATTCACGTATTCGGAGCAAAAGACGCCAAGCGTAGCTCACAGCAAGCAGTCGATTCCAGAAACGACCACGGCTGAAGAATCGCCTTGCATCGGACCGTTCACTGCTTGCGTAGTGGATCCTGCAAATGCCTGAGCTGAAGCGGAAGTCCCAGCAGCAGTAGCCACGACGAACGCGGCGGTAATTTGCGATTCGTCCCTAAGTCCAGCCGTTCAGTTCCAGAAACTGCTGCTTCCAGTGATAGCTGTCCAGCAAGTCACCGACGGGGCGATTCATGATTTTCAGTGCTCCGTAAACAGCTTCAATCGTCGCCAGACCGCCAGTGGGATCGTAGTTCAACTTTGAAACTCGTGGATACGCTGTCACAATCGGTGGCAAGGTTCGTACGGGCATTTCTGAATAGCGGCGTTCCATTTTTTCCGCCAAACGCCATGTGCCGTCCAGCACAAACAGTCCTTTGTCTGCATCGTCTGCCGACAAAACCGGCCCGCCCATGCCCAGCCGAACATAGTTGTCGGTTGGCATGGTGACTTCTTCCGGAAACGTGAAGAAAGCAAAGTCATCGCGGCCACGAAGAGGTTCAACAGAACACTTGCTGCGTCGCTCTCGCGGATGCACAACAATAATCGTCTTCAAGAACGAACCGGAGGATGCACTGAAACCAGCGGAAACACCCTCTGTAGACCGGGCGTCAAAGTTGGATGGTGAATCAGGCACTTTTTATCTTTTCAATTTCTGCCTGATATCCCGCAACTTCCTTTTCCAGTCTGGGAACGTCAGCAGGATCGTCGGGCTGCTTGCGAGCGGCGTTCAACAGCTGCTGAGCCTTCTGCATTTTGTTCTTAAGAGCATCAATCTGCTTCTTTTGTTTCTTATTCAGGTCCATTTGAGGGCATTCTGCTCCGTTAAGTGTCTTCTTTGCGACTACCATGCCGCATGTTTTCAAGCGGGAAGCCCGTAGCTGTTTCAGGTGTCGTCGGGATATGCCCCATTGCCGCATAGATAACATGCACGCATCAGTGCATCGTATTTTCGTAAAACTGTAAAACGTTCCCGGGCGGACGGTTGCGTTGCCCGGAACCGCTCGCAGTGTAGTGTGTTCCATTCAGATTGAGAAATATGTCTTTCGACGCACAGATACTCAAGTCAATGTTGCAGGCGGAGATGCAGAATGCAAGTTTCCTGAAAGCAGTACTCAGCAAACCCGCATCCAAAACGGTACAAGCGGAAGTCGGCACCCGAATCGACGTCCGCCCCGTGCTGATCAAGCAACAGACGAGCTACCAGTTTACTCATCGTATCGGAACTCAGGAACGTCATGAGAACTTCACGATCAACAGCGCCGCGGAGCGTATCCTGGAACTGGTCGGCGGCGTCTTTCGTGATCTTTCGGTGCACACAACGACAGAACAGTTAACCGTTAGATTCAGCCGCAAAGGTGTGGGAACCACGACACGCCGCACTTTGACGCAAGCGGACAAAAAATCTGCGGCCAAACCCGTTGTGAAATCTCACGACAAGCAGCGCCAATACCTGATTCCTGATGGAACGCCCGTCCCGTTTCTGATTCAAACGGGAATTATGTCGAAGCAGGGGCATGTGGTTGCGAAGCATTATAAAAAGTTCCGCCAGATCAATCGCTATGTGGAATTCATTAAAGACGTGGTCGATCAATTGCCTGACGATCAGCATCTGCACGTGGTCGACTTCGGTTGCGGAAAAAGCTACCTAACGTTTGCAACTCACTATCTGCTGACTCAGACGATGAACCGTTCCGTTACCATGGTCGGACTCGATCGCCGCGCGGATGTTGTTTCCACCTGCAACCAAATTGTGAAAGAGCTCGCTCTGCAGGACATCACGTTTGAAGCAACAGACATCGCCGACTACAAACCCTCGTCGAAGGTCAACATTGCCGTTTCTCTGCACGCGTGCGACACTGCCACGGACGACGCCATCGCCGTCGCCGTTCAGTGGCAGGCTGACGCGATTCTGGCAGTCCCGTGTTGCCAGCACGAACTGGCAGCGTTGCTTCCCCCGTCGCAATTGCCAGTAATTTCAGAACACGGCATTTTGCACGAACGTTTTTCGTCGCTGGCCACCGATGCGATTCGAGCAAACCTTTTAGAGAACGTTGGATACAATACCAGGGTGATGGAATTCATCGACACCGAACACACGCCCAAGAATTTACTGATTCGTGGAATCCGCCGAACTTCGTCTCAGAGAGATTCGCCTGATCGTCAATATTGGCGACACTTCAAGGCGTTTTCTAAGCAGTTAGCGTTGCCGCCGTTGAGGCTTCAGAAAAAGCTGGAAGAATACGGCCTATTGACCGCTGAACAAGCCGAGAACGAATAGTTCAACGCCGTCTGAAGTCTAAAACGCACTCACATATTTCCTCTCGAAGCCAAACTTCGATCGACATGAAGCGTCTGCTGATCACACTCTGTACCTACAACGAACTGGACAACATCCGGTTGTTAATACCAGAGCTGCGCTTGATCGCACCTCACGCTGACATTCTGGTAATCGACGACAACTCGCCAGATGGCACCGGCAGCGCAGTTGAATCGATGGCTGCCAGCGATTCTCACGTCAGCCTTTTGAAGCGTCCTCGCAAGCTGGGTTTAGGAACAGCGACTGTGGCTGGCTTCAACTACGGCATCGCCAATGGTTACGAGCAGTTGTTGAACATGGACGCCGACTTTAGTCACAATCCGGCGCACATTCCCGCACTTTTGCAACTGGCGGAACAAAATGATGTGGTCATTGGTTCTCGATACGTTGAAGGTGGAGGCGTTGCGGGCTGGGGCTTGAAGCGGAAATTTATGAGCACCACAATCAACATCTACGCCCGGATTTTGCTGGGCTTAAAAACGCGAGATAACAGCGGCAGCTTTCGTTGCTACAGCGTCACCCGCCTGAAACAAGTCGACTGGAACCGCACTCTGGCAAAAGGTTACGCGTTTCAGGAAGAAGTATTGTATCGCTGTCGCCAAATTGGTTGTTCATTCGCCGAATCCCCGATTCTGTTTGAAGACCGCAGATTTGGAGTCACCAAAATCAACTGGGTTGAGGCGGTTGCTGCCGTGTGGGTGATTCTGCGACTTGGCGTTCAACGCCTCACAGGAATTGGCCGCTGATCCGCAAAGCTCCGGCCCAAATGCGAATGCAGAAATTAGCGGCAAACAAGGGCTTCGCCCTTGTCCCGGTGGCGTGGTGGGCGGGACGACATGGCACGTACGAATCGCCGAGCCGCTCCGTTGTCGCTACGACCAACATGCACGCATTACGCGGGCGGCGAATACAAAATCACCAGCCCGCCAAGCCACAGCCCGCCAAGCCACAGCCCCCACGACCGTGCCTCAGACCATGCAGGCTATCGCTCTGAAAACTCAGCGTGAACGTGTTCAAGGCAATAACAGGTCTAACGCTGGTTCACCAGGCGTCCAGACTGAACGAAATCGCAAAAACTTTCGCTATCGCAGCAAGTGGCCTATAAACCAATAGTCGGCAGCGTAAGTTCAGTCACCGAAACGATTTCTCGATCGCCATAAACCGCAGTTCTGCATGTTGAAACGTCGCCGTTAGATGGCTTTTCGCCGGTTGGCTGTTTGACAATGAGTGGCAAGTGCCGGTAAAACAGTGATTGTGGGAAAACGGTACGTCTTTCCCGGGTTGAGCCGATTACGGCGACAACGGTACCCAATTCCGTGCAAACCAGCCTGGTGAGCACTGCGGGCCATTTGCGACCATTATCTTTGTCAGTTTCGGCCGGGGGGCCAACAATGAGAATTCTGCTTGCGGTTTTAGTTTCTGCAGTTGCTGCTGTTCCAGTTTCTGCCCACTGCATGTTTCCGTTTTTCCCATCGTACTCAGCCGGATACTACGGCTGGGGAGCCCCAGCTTATGCTGCTGGATATAGTCCCGGATTTTACTCCGCCAGCTACGCCCCCATGCAGTATGGATACGGCGGAGGCGCGCCATATTCTGCAAGCTATGCGGGCTACGGCAGTTCAAGCTGCTGCCCATCACCGTGTGCTCAGACTTCCTGCTGCAACAATTTATGCGGCGGTGGTTGTGCCTCGTGTACTGGCTCAGACTGTATTCCATCGGAAGTAAGGAAAGAGCCGATCCCGGATCCACTTTCACGAGACCGAGATCTTTTGGACGATCGTTCCAACAGTGGCACTGGCTCAGGTCGAGACTACGAGAGCCGAGAACTCGATCCAAGGGATCAATTCAACCGCCCCGGCACCGGAGGATCAAGCGGCAGCAATCTGAACTCAGATCCGGACCGGTGGACTCCTCCCGGAACTGGCAGCCGCAGCAATTCAGCTGCCCCGACGTACGGAAGTGATCGCGATCTTTTGAATAACGATCGCAGCTACAGAAGCGATCCAGGCAACGAACCGTCCCTGTTTGGCGCCGATCCAGAACCGGAACGGAATGGGCCTGCTGCCACTGAACCTATGGAATTCAATGCTCGTAAACCGCCCATGTCTATTCCAGTTGATGAAAGTCAGCCGACGGAAAGTCAGCCAACCGAACCACCCGCAGTTGAAGAGAATCTGGGAACCGAATCCAGTCCACAGGACTTTCTTGCTCCCGACATGTCACGCGCCAGCCAATCGTCAATGATGCAGGCTCGATTGACGGATTCGCAGCTGAGAAGCAGCCACGTTGATGTTCTATCAATGCAACGTTTGGCCGGTCGACCTGCGTCAGGTTTCGTTCAGGCAACTCAGGTTTCCAGCAGCCAGAAGTCAGCTCGCCCCGCTCAGTGGATTTCCGTTCCACTGCCAGCTGGACGTATTCGCCTGTAATTCAGGTTGATGACTCGAACAATGCAGATAAGGCGGTCCGTAAAGGACCGCCTTTTTTATTGCAATAGGCTGATATAGTGACGCTGGTAATCGTCCTGAAATCCCAGATGGAATGACGGAAACGTTTTTCGCGCTGAATCGGTGTTATCACTCACCCAATGGCAGGGATTCTGAGAAACCCGCTGTTCTGCATTCCTTCATCGTCGCCCAGGTGTTGTTGCCAGACTCAAGCTTAGTTATCTTTCGCCCAGTTGAGTTGGCTGCAAAAGGTCGCAACGCCGACACTTGTCATCCCCAAATCTACCAAAACCAATTCGCTTACGATCAGGGACGCACGAAATAATGCCAGAACGCATCACGATTATCGGTTCAGGACCTGCCGGCTGGACGGCCGCCATCTACGCTGCCAGAGCCAACCTGGAACCAATTGTCTACGAAGGCGCCTTTACGGAAGAAAATCGTCAGAAGGGCACTTTACCACTGGGCCAACTGTCACTGACCACTGAAGTGGAAAACTTCCCTGGCTTTCCGGCTGGCGACCTGACAACGTTTCTTGATACGTCTATCGACGAGAAGAAACGAAAGTACATGGCTCCTCATGGAAAAGAAGGAGTTTCCGGTCCGGAATTGATGGAATTGATGCGACAGCAGGCCATTAACTTTGGAGCAAGAATTAAGACAGATGACATCGTCGATATCGATTTGTCGGGCACGCCTTTCAAAATGAAGAGCCTTGCTGGCGACGAATTTGAAAGCCACGCCGTCATCATCGCTACCGGTGCTCGAGCAAATTACCTGGGACTGGAATCTGAAAGCCGATTCAAAAACATGGGCGTATCTGCCTGTGCTGTTTGCGACGGAGCTATGCCGCGTTACCGCAACAATCAACTGGTTGTCGTCGGTGGCGGAGACAGCGCGATGGAAGAGGCCAACTTTTTGACAAAGTACGCTTCGAAGGTCTATATCGTACATCGTCGAGACGAATTTCGTGCCAGCAAAATTATGGCTGATCGTGCACTTGCGAACAGCAAGATCGAAGTAAAGTGGAATTCACAAATCGACGAAGTACTCGGCGACGATACCAACGGAGTTACTGGCGTTAGAATTCGCAGCACGGTTGATCCAGACGTCACGGAAGAATTGCAGGCGACTGGTTACTTTGCAGCAATTGGCCACACTCCCAATACAGACTTCCTGAAAGGCCAGCTGGAAACCAACGATAAGGGCTACGTCGTGTGGCCGGTTTCTCACCGCACCAACACCAGCGTCGATGGAGTTTTCGCCGCAGGCGACGTGGCCGACGATCACTACAAGCAAGCCATCACCGCAGCTGGTACCGGCTGTGCCGCAGCTCTTGATGCTGAACGCTGGCTATCAGCGCGTGGCCTTGAATAAGTAAATTCGTGACGAACAAAAGAAAGAGCGTGCGTTAAATAACGCACGCTCTTTTCATTTAGCAACTCAGGAATCTCCAAACAAGGGCTTCGCCCTTAACCCGGTGGCGTGGTTGGTGGCAAGACGCAGGACGTTTGAATCGCCAAGACGCTCCGTTGTCGCTACGACCAACACGCGCGCACCAAGCTCGCATCAATTTCAGTAAGATTCCAACGAGGCAGTGCCTCAGACTATTCGAGCTGACGCTCGGATACGCTTTGTTGTCGCTCAAAACATTGACTCAACGTGAACTGGTTTCGTCAATCCAGAAGCCGAAGCCGCCGAACCTACTTCACAGCTTCGTTGACGGCGAATCCCAGAATTCTGGCACTGTGGCCTTTGCTGGTTTCGTGGTGAGTTTCAGCAACCGTGACGGTTAACACGTGTCTTCCGGCAGGCAGGTCGCGGGCCAACATAACTGTTCTGGGATAATGCAGCCCTTCGCTATACCGATGAAACAGCTCCGCCGTTTGACTTTCCCCACCATCAATTTCATACGTTAGCTGTCCGGCATCCGGCCCCGCCACCACGAACACACCGACTGCGGTTCCAGAAAATTCCAGCTGGAGTTTTGAACCCGCCTGCTCAGCGTGCAGTATCGGAACATTCAAAAATCGCTCTCGCTTGCTGCCTTCGATAGATTGCCACGCGGGAACCGACAGATTGAATCCATTTCCGATTTTTGCGTTTTCCAATGGAAGTAACGTTCCGTGAGCAAACGATGTTGGCAACAACAGCTTTGCCGGCAGGTCATGAGCGACCGGTGCAACATCCTTCGCAGACAAGCCTTGCCAACCAGCATCAAGTACCGACGTGGCCAGGTCAGCCGCCAGCTGATTGCCGATTGGTCCGGGGTGTGTGCCACCAAAGTCCTGCCACGTCAGAGTTCCTGCGTTGATTCGATCTGCCACTTCTTTGGAAAGATAAACAGACGAAATACCATAGTGCTGTGCGACTCGTTCGTGCTGGGTGGCACTAACAATCGTTTTACCGGCATTTAGAGTTTCCAGCATCCCGGGGTTCACAAAATGGGTCATCACAATATCCATGTTTGGATTTTCCGTCAGAGCATGCCGTACAATTCCTTCCATACCCTGAATACATCCATCCGGAGTGTGAAACGCATCCTGATCGTCGTTGACTGCGAACTCAACAAACAGCAAATCGACATCGCCGCCCGACAAAACATCTCGCTGAAAACGAAATGCCCCTGTATTTGAACACGTTGAAGCGATACCCGCATTAGTGAACTTAAATGCGGTCTCGGGAAACCGTTGCTGCAGCCACGCTGTAACGCGAGGCCGGTATCCATCCATTTCAGTAATCGAACCACCCAGAAAAGCGACGTGCCCTTTTTTCTCTGCCGCAAACTTATGGAAGCTGTTTGAAAAGTCGCCTCGCACAGCAACGTTATCGCTGTCGACAACATGCACAGTTGCATCGCCTTCCAACCAGCCCAGCGACTGCAGAAACAAATCCAGCTTCAAAATCGTCCGCTTGCACCATTGTTCACTGCGATCTTTTCGTTGCTCATCTTTTCCCCGCGACTCATTGAAAAAACCGTGAGGAGCTTCCGGAAACCCGTTTAGCTCGCACCGATTTCCAGCATTGGCCATCCGCCGGCTGAATTCCTCCACGGTAGCATATGGCACAGTGGTGTCTGCAATTCCGTGAAAGATGATTGCGGGTGGCATTCCCGAACGTACATGATGAATGGGACAAATCTGTTCCGGCGGAATTCCCGTACGTGACGCGATGTCTGCGAATTTTTCCTGGTCGAAGCCTTCGATGCTAAAACCTGCTAGTGGTGCGATCATGACTGCGGGGTTGAACAGAGCCAATGCGTTCGGCGCCGAAGACACAGAAAGATCTTCACTTGCGGAATCAAGTCCTTCAATCAACGCAGTACAGCAGGCTGTGTGACCACCTGCGGACCCCCCAGCTGCCGCAATTCGCGATTTATCGATGCCAAGGTCTGCCGCGTTCTGTCGCAGCCAGCGGACGGCTGACTTGCAATCTTCAACACACGCGTTTGCTTGTACGTTGTGTCGAGAAAGCACTCGGTAATCCGCCGTGGCGGCCACCATTCCACGGGACGCCAGATAACGACAATGACGCTCGAACTGTGACGGATTGCCCGCTTTCCATCCGCCGCCGAAAAAGAAAACGATTGCGGGACGTGAGTCAGTGATTGCATTGTGACCTTCAGGAGAGAAGATCCACATTTTAAGCTGGACGTCGCCCACCTGCTTGTAGACAACAGCCTCGGCCCCATCGAAGTCAGGCGGATAAGCCACCTGCGCCGATGAGATACAGGAACTCAGCATCACCATGCTGAATACAAAATTGCGCACGAACATCGATTCGCCTTTCTCATTTATCGAGCGACATAGAACGAGACAATTCTAAGTCAGCGGCGTGGAGATATTCTACTGCGTTGGCCAACTCGTACGCGAACCGTAAATTTTCGACTGTTTGATGGGAGCCCGGTGGTCAGAAGCCCAGTCAACGCCAGAACCAGCTAACGTTGCAAAGTTCGCAGAGTCGCCAGTGCCAGACTCGCCACCACCAACGGCTTCTGTGTGAGCAACTTTTGTAACTCCTGTTGAAACATTGGGCAAGAACATTTCATCCCACGACTTAACGGGAACATTCAGACTAACATCATCCTCAGCAGGGACCAGCGGTTTTGACAGCAGTCCATCGCCCAGTTCTGGCAGGTCGATCAACTCTGGTTCAACATGCCTGTTCTGCGGTGGAGGCTCAAGGTATTGATTGATAAATTCACTATTGGGTGTGGCGTCTGGATTATCGGGGTCGAATACAGCGAACTGTATTCCAGAGTACTCAAGCAGACGTCCCTGAGCATACTCCCAGCGAACGATTGCCTGGTTGTATCGAGCAATTGACGATCGTTCCTCGGACGCGGAAATTGAGAATCCGGACAGGCCTCGCAGATATAGTTCCAGACTAATCTCCCCAACTTCGTACATCGCCCTGCGAGCCTTCAGAATTTCTGCCGCAGCATGGCGCCGTTCTTTTTGAAGCTCCATCACTGTCCAGGCATTGGTCACCGCCTGATAAGCCTCGTGCAGGTCACCTAAAACGGTCTGTTTAACCTGCTGCATGGAAGCAATCTCTCTGGCAAGTTTGAATTCCGCCTTACACTGAGTGGCTCTTTCAACTCGCCGACCAAGCTGCTGACGATAGGAAAACCCCATCCACCAACTTGTGTAGTCGTTACTTTCCAGAACGTCCAACGACTGATCAATCGTGCCACCCGCTCCACTTACAGAATAGCCAGCATAGGCATTGATATTCGGGCGACAAAGATCGCGTGCGGCTGAGACTTCCAGTTGAGCCGCTTTCATATTCGCTTCCTGAATCCGTAGTTCCGGGCGAGACTCCATCGCACTTCGATAGCCTGCCTCCCAGTCGAAGAACATTTCGGACGATTCCGGAATTGTTGTTGGAATCAGCCTTGTCCCGTCTTCCTGCTCAATCCCCAACTCACTTCTCAAAGAACGCTCGGCATCAGCAACTGCTTTACGCGCCAGTGCTCGGTTTGCGCGAAATCTTTCGAACTGTTCCGTCGCTTCCGCAATCTGAGTTCGAGAACTTGCGCCCAGCTCAAGCTTTTCCCGTTCCTCCTTAAGCGTTTCATCAGCTTCCGCTACGCCACTTTCCTGCGACGTCAGCTCAGCGATCGCACCATACAAGGCCCAGTACGCTGTGGCCACATCGACCAAAGTTTTGTTAATCGTCACTCGAGTGCGGTGAATTGAGCCATGACTGTTCATTCGAGCCACGCGAATCGTCAATGCATTCACCTCTCGGCCGCTGCCTCGAAACAGAGGATGACTGGCCTGAAACCCAACCGTGGATCGAACGGCAGGATTCTGCGTCAGAAAGTTGCCATCAGGTGTAACAAATGAATATGTTGCCCCAAGCTGGGTCGAGACATTGCCACCAGTGCGTGTCTTCTTTGAAAGTCGAATCAAATCTGACATACCCTCTGGAGGCCCGAAGGCATCGGTAGAACTTCCGGAAACCCCGATGCCCGGACCATTAATCACGTTCGTAATCTGTGACTCTGTTTTGCTCCATCCACCCCCCAACTGCAATAATGGATCATAGACGGAATCCGCCAATACAATATTGCGAGCAACCTCCTGTTGTTGATAGCGATCAACATAGATTGCGGGATTCTTCTGAAGTGCAATTGCCATCGCGTCAGTAATCGTAAGATAACGACGTTCAACGTCGGGCAGATCGGCGTTCAGATCCATCGGTGGAGGCGGAATTTCCATTCCGGAAAATCGGATTGGACGCAAAGACGGCTCGTTGACTTCAACGTATTCAAATTCTTCAGGCAGTTCGCAGTCAAGCCGGCTGGCTCCAAATTGCCGACACCCGCTGCCGACCAGCAATCCCAGAGATAGACACACAACTGCCTTAACGCGCAGATCTCGCCACCCATCTACACTTCCGCCAATGAATCTGCGCACGTCTCCGGTCACTCGCCAGAACTTGACGCGTGCTGACGCTTGACTGTCCTGACCTTGCGGTAAGACGTGTTGCGGAATCTTCATGACATCCATGCCGCCACTAAACTGGTGGCTACAAATCCAACTGAGGGTCATCCACCTCAGGGTTAACCCCCGTCAATCAAACGATCATCCGTGAGTCGTGATTGGTCTGTTCAATACTTGTCGTCTATTTTCCAAAATGAGTTGCATGAATGCACATTGAATTCGCGACGCACTCACGAACAGCAAGCCTTGTGCATCTGGAGCAACTTGTATTTGCGCACAAATATCCCATTGCCTGCCGGCACTACACCTGTATGGACCAAAGTGGTCAGCTTAAGTGACCTACAGTTGTTCGCATTCGGCAACATCCGACACCAGGACTCACTACGGTGTTCTACCTCTTCAGCGCTATGATCATTGGATACATCATGCGCCGTGCTTTATCGCATGGTGGTGGATCGGGCATGCGCCGCGGATGGATGATTGTTGTCTTGATTGCTCCCACATGGATGGTTTACCAACTGCGTTCAGTGAGAGTCGATTTTCGAGTTCTGGCGAGCATTGTGGGCATTGCGGCGATCTTCATGTTTCGCCCAAAAGGCCAATTGTTTTTAAGCCGATGCTAAGCGATCTCATCATCTTTCTGATGTTCGTCAGCATTTGCATCTCTCAAACCATCTGGGGAGGCATGGCGCCTCTGACGCCTTTCGACATCGGAGCGCAGTGGCTGGCGCCATATTGCCTTGGTCGGGTTTTCCTGCAGCACACCGACGACATTGACGACATGATTCCTGTAATTGTGTGGATGTTTGCCATTGTTTGCTGCCTTGATGTCTTCGAAGCGATATTCCAGAAAAACGTCGTTAACACCATTTTGGGTAAGACGTTCGGATTGCTGGAAACCGGTGAAGGTTACCGCTGGGGAATGAAGCGTTCGCAGGGCAACGTGGGCCACCCAATTTTCAACGGCTTTCAACTGGTAATGCTGTTCCCATGGGCTGCCGAAGCTTCTCGACGCGCCAAAGACATGAACATGGGATTCTTCTATCGCAACGTCACCTGGTTTGCCGGCACAGCAGCCTTCTTTTCCATTTCACGTGGTCCCCAATTGGCCTTGTTGATCACAATTGGCGTCATTTTCTTTCTTCGTCACCCGAAACTTCGGCTTCCGATGTTGTGCATGGCAGTCACCGGAGTCGCGTTGATCGCGTTCGGCAAAGAAGCTGTCATCCATGGCCTGGGCAAAATGGCAGGCGAGTCTGAGGAAGATGTTCGCATCATCTACATCGACGGCGAAGCAACGGAATACACGGGGACGAAACATCGAGTTTTGTTGTTGCAGGTCTATAAAGATGCGATAGCAAACGCCGGATACTTCGGTTGGGGTGGGGCCATGAAGGACGTTGTGCTGGAAGAAAGTGTGGCTCAACGATTTGGCTCCATCGACAGTCACTACCTGATGTTCTATCTGCAATACGGCTATGTTGGCGTATCGTTGTTCATCGCTCTGATGATTGTAGTTCTGTATTACTCAATTCGAGCGGCGTGGAACGCAAAGAGTTCGTGGTGCACGTTGACCGGCGGCCTCGCTGGCGCATTTCTGGCTGTCGCTTTGTTGATGACGTCGGTCTGGTTTGCACCCGACTATGGAGCAGTATGGCTGTTCAATGCGGGACTCGTCGCCAACATTCGCTCTTTGCCCAGACAGGCAGCGATTCCCATGGAAGGCATAACCAGCACGGCAGACGTTTCGCCAATCGACGAAGCCTGCAACAGCGATCTGCCACCAGCTTCAGCAAATCGGGTCGCAATTCAGGGCTCCCAAAGCTTCGCCCGTAGCCACGGCGTATCGCGTTCTTCGACAACGCGTGCTCTGCGCAGAGTGATCCCCGTGACTCAGGAATACGTCGCCGCCGACACTTCATTCAATGAACACGACAACGTTTCATCCTGAGGAACAGCCCTCCCAGAAAACATTTGCAGTTCCCAACTTCGTACAAACGCAAAATGCACAAGCCAACTCAACATTTAGCTCACCCGTTACCGGCGGAAGCTCCTCAGCCACCGCCATTGGCTGGCAAGCTTGTTCGTAAGTTGCCACTGAACCTGCTGAAGTTTTGGTGGGCCTTCGGTCTTATTCCGTGCGCGGGCATGGGTATTGCAGCCATGATGTCTGCAAAGATGGCGACAACGTCGTACAGCTTCAGTTCGACGTTGTTGTACTCCGGAATCCCGATTGACAATGTTGCAGAAAGCCTCTACGTACCGCCCGACCTGAAGACGATGTGCCAGTTCATCAAGTCCCCTGTCGTTTTGCAGCAGGTTCGTGACGAACTGAATCTAAGCGTTCCTCCCAATGTACTGGCTTCCCTCATCTCCGTTGAAGAACCGCGGAGTACGCAAAGAATCGGCCTCGCAATCAGCTGGCCCGATGAAGAGCAGGGTGGGCAGATTCTTGACAAGGTGATGGAAGTATTCTGCAGCAACATATCGGATACTCGCAAGAAAGTCGTGGGGCGTTTTCTGCAGGACATTCAGCGGTCGCTGGAAGGGAATGCGGCACGTCTAAGCCAGGCTCAACAGGTCCTGCGCGAATTCAATTCCCGCGAAAACGTTCGAGACGCAGAAATCGACCTCGTGCAGTTGATTCAGGCAATCGGCTCCATGGAATACAAATTCGAATCAGAGACTCGCAGAATCGAAAACCTGACAGTCCAGCGCAGAAACGTCGAAGATCGCCTGCAACGACAAAAAGACGACCAGGCTCGGGAAGCCGAAGAGGAAAAGGAAAATGCCGCCGCTGAAGAATCGCTGGCAGACAATCGACGTCGACAGGATCGCCTTAATGAACTTATCGAAGAAGAAAGGCGAGTTAACGAAGTGAAAGGTGTGCTGTATGCTCGGCAACAGGAATTTGATCGTAAGGCCTTGCTCTACGAACGAGGCTTCGTATCCAAGGCTGAGTTTCAGAAGATTGAAGCAGAAGTAAAGGCGCTTAAAGCCAAGATCGCAGAAGGTGACAAGATTACAGCCTGGAGAAAAGAGCTTGAAGTGCTGGACCAACTTATCGTGCCAACAGACAACAAGAAGAACAAAGGTTCGCCAATCATCACGCAGACGCTGTACAAATTGGTTGAACTGGAACTCGACATTCTGGACGCACAGACGGAATGCAACCAATTGACGATCGACCTCATCGATAAACGGAAACGCGTTCGCCGACTTCAGGAACTTGAGCAGGAAAGCACGCAGCTGGCTAAAGAGGTGCAGGCAGCTGGCGATGAACGAGACGACCTGAATCAAAAGCTGGCTTTACTTCGAGCCATACAAGACTATGGTCCGTATGAATTCACTGTAGTGGCCCCTGCAACAAGTGCCATGAGCTACCCGAGTTCCAACAAAAAGAAGCTCTTCCTGATGTTCTTCGTTGGACTGACGGGCGCACTTGCAACTCCGTTGGTGCTGCTGGCGGTGCTTAGTTCGTTTAAGCAAACAGTCGATGAGGGTTGCCAAGACAGAGGAATTCCGGGCCTTAGCCCGTCGCAGTCTTTGCTGGAACTGCTGACAGAATCCAACGCAGACCGTGCGAGGGAACTGTACAACTGGAATCGCCGAGTCGGGTTGAGCCTGCAGCAATCGATTACCTGCAGTGGCGCGGTGATATCAGTCTTTCCCGCCAGCCACCGCCATCGCGACATGGAGCTGCTTTCATCAATGGCAGGCATTCTGGCAGAACGGGACGAAAACGTTCTGGTCATTGAAACATGCCCTCCTGACGAAACAGATGAACTGATCTATCGCCGCCAAATGCTTGGGCAACACGAAGAACATGTGTCCACCGCAGACGCATTGCTGTGGATGGTGACTCGAGAATTCGGAAAAACTCCTCATGGGCTGTTTGACTACCTTAGCGGAATCGCTGAGGACACCGAAGGACTTATTAACCGCATCGATGGCTCCCGCTGTCATTTGATTCATGCCGGAAAAAAAAGCGGGCATTTCGATCGCATCTTCTCTCACAAAATGAGTGAGCTGATCAGCAAGTGCCGCCAGCAGTATTCGATCATTTTGATGTACGGTCCTGAACTACACCGCACCGTTGACGTTGAAATGCAGTGCCGTCACTCCGACGGAGTACTTGTGCTGTACGATCGTGGAGAACCATTGTCTCAGGATACCAGATCAACTCTGGATCAGTTGAATGAGATTGGGGTGACGATTTTCGGAGCTGCGAATCGCCCCATCGCCTTTACTGCTCCTGGAAGTCAGGGAATGATTTCCAGAACCATTGCCAGACTGACACCTGTGTTTCTAGTACTTATCAAACGCTACAACACACACACGCCATTCATTGGACGGATACTGAACGCCGTTTCCAGACCGTTTGTGAATTGCGCCGACCAAGGCTTCAAATTGTTCAAAAGCACACTTGTCTCCTGGGCGCGAAGCCGCTCTGCAGCACACGAACAGCCAGCAGCGGAACGCATTGCGCAGAACAAATCCAAATTCAATACACCCGAAGCTGAAGTTGCCAGCACTGCTGCCGAAAAGAACGAATCACTATGAAGATTGGATATTTCATACCGGAGTTCCCCGGACAAACGCACGCATTTTTTATGCGAGAAAGCGATCGACTGGCAGACCTGCAGATCGAAACAGATCTTGTGTCTACGCGACCACCAACCAATGGACAGGCTCAGCATTCGTGGGCTCAACCGGCCGCTGATCGCACAACATACCTTGCACCGATGTCATTGAAGTCCGTGATATTGGCCGCTGCAGAAGTCGTTCGTTCAGGCCCGTTTGGATGGCTGCGTGCCGTCGGTGCTGTTGTTTCTGCGTCCGATTTAAGCATTGCCGAACGACTGAAACTTACAATGTTCATCCCGGCAGCAGCGCAACTGAAACGAATCGCACGCAAAAACGGATGGAATCACATCCACGTCCACAGTTGCGCCAATGCAGCGAACGTGGCCATGCTGGCGGAACGCCTTGGTGGAATCACGTACAGTATGACACTGCATGGCCCTCTAAAGGACTACGGCCCGAATCAGAAATCGAAGTGGAAACATTCCAGCTTTGACGTAATTATCACCAGCGAACTGATGCAGGAAGCTCAGCAGCAACTTGGCAAGTCGCTGCCAGACCGAGTCTTCCTTGCACCGATGGGCGTAGAAACAGAGCGTTTCCAACGTTCTTCTGCTTACATACCGGCATCAAGAAGTGATGTGGTTCGCCTGGTGTCCTGTGCCAGAATCAATCCCTGCAAAGGCCATGACGACCTGATTCGCGTGGTCGCAGAATTGAAGACTCGTGGAGTTTCTGGAGAGCTGCATATTTGTGGAGCAACCGATTCAAAGCGAGTCGACTATCGAGACTCGCTGTATGCATTGGCGAATGAACTTGGCGTTGCCGACAATGTAAAGTTGTTGGGTTCTCTGTCCGAGGCCGACATCAGGAACGAACTTCAGCAGGCTCACATATTCTGCCTTGCCAGCCACAAAGAACCATTGGGAGTTGCCACCATGGAAGCTATGGCAATGGAACTGCCATGCATCGTGACAAACAGCCCCGGCGTTGCAGAAATGATTCAGCACGAAGTTGATGGAATTCTGGTGCCCGCACACTCGCCGGACACGATTGCCGACGCAATTGAACGGATTCTTGATGATCAACTGGAAGCAACTGCCCTGGGTGAACGAGCTCGACAAACCGTTCGTTCCCGATTCCACAGTGGCGTCAGCGCTGAGGCAATCCGCAACGGCATACTCGGAAAGTCTCCAGTAAAACAAGCCAAGCACTCAACTGCTACCCTGGCCGCTGTCGCTGGAGCCCGCTGATGTCAATACTGAAGATTGACGATCGGCCACAAGCCGACGACCTGCCGGATCTGCCACTCTACAACCGCAGCACAAAACATATTGCTGCCCCCAATGCGGTCTATGCAAACCTAATGGACGACCCGGAAGTGATTCGAGCCTGGGGGGGCGAACGCGTTCAATGCGTCTGCATTGCCGCCACAGCATTTGCAATTCTGCTGTTGCTGGTGCCTATCAAGGACATTGGCCTTCCAGACATCCTTAGAAAGTCGGACCAGTTTGGCGGCGACAAAATCGCACATGCGCTATTGTTTGCAACATTAACCGGAATGTACTGCTGCGTTTTTTTGCCGTTTTGTCGCAACCCTGTAAAGACGTTTGAGTACATCACGTTTTTTCGACTTACATTGATTGTGGGCAGTATTGTTACACTTGCCGTAGGTACCGAATTCGCTCAACCGCACTTCGGACGCACATTTGAATGGACTGACATGTTTATCGACATTGTCGCCATCATACCTGGATTCGGACTGTTTCTGGTATTCAACCAGATTCGCCACAAGTCTGTAACGTCAAGAAACTATTGAAACGGGTAGTCGACACGAATCATGTCAAACTCGAATCCAGCCTCATCCCTGCAACGCGCCGTTATTGGTGCAGAGTGGGGTTCGGTTATTATCTACCTATGCTTCATTCTGGTACTGACGCACATGCCGGTTGACAGCGTGAAAAATGCAGCTTTCATGCAGCACAGCATGATGTTCTGGATCGACAAGCTAATCCAGTGCGCCTTGTATTCCGTTCTGGTTGCATTGCTCGGCTGTGCGCTGTTTCCGCTAAGCAAAGATCCCGTCAAGACCATAGAAAACATCAGCGGCCTTAGGCTGGCACTGTTGGTTGCTATCGTTATCGGCATTGCAGTCTTTGACGAATTCACTCAACCGTTCTTCGGGCGAACGAAGGAACTTCTGGACATCTGCGCAAATATATGCGGTCTACTGCCGGGCTTCTGCCTTTTTCTGGTCGTCAACGAAGTGCGTCATAAGTTCTTTAATGCTCGTCATTGATTGAACGACTCAAATCAGTAGCTTCACAAACTGCAAAAAGCGTTGCACCAACGCAACAGGCGACGTATTTCCCTGGTTGAAGTTGTTCACAAAGGTTTTGTATACCTCTCAACGAATGCTTCGTTTCCCTGAATGACTATCCTGCGATAAACTTTCATCTGCCTGACGCTGGAATTCCCGGGGGCAGACATGCGAGCCAGGCTGTTAGCGCCTTGCATGATGAAAGATGCAGAATGAAAACAGCAAGAATCCTGCAACGATCACTCACGTTGTGGGTCGTCGTTTTAACGATCGCATTCGAAGCCTTCACGTGTGTCATGCGGTTCGCAGTCAAGATGGAATCAACTCGGGACACCGCTTCCACGATCGGCCGCTGGACGTGCGGACTAAGAATCCACCACAGCTATATTGGCGGCGCGATGATGCTGCTGGCATGCGTCCTTTGGACTCGCTATCCGAAGCTTTGCTGGTGGATGCTGGCGATCGGAATGGCACTTTTTTTCAGTGATATGATTCATCACTTTGGTGTCCTGTGGCCAATTTATGGCTCTCCGCAATTCGATTTGGTCTACCCGCCAATAAGTTGAGCTAAGGCATTGAAGACCATATCAGAGTTGTGGTTATCATTGCAGAAACGCCCTGGAATCCGTGCTGGCAGTCACACAACGAAGCCAATCCAGGCCCGGCAGTGCGCTACGGTGATCCGTCGACTTTTGTTTGGTCGCTTCTTTCTGTGTGATCTGAGTACAGCGGGCAGCATTATTGATTAGACTTCATTATTGAATAGAGCCTATTCAGATTGAGTCGAGTTTTCAGAGCGACAACGAAGCATTTCCAGACGTCACTTCGAATTGTCTGAGGCACCGCCTCTTTGTATTTTGACGTCACCACACAACTTCCAACCAAGGCGATTTATTGATGAGACAAATTTGTTTTCTGGCATTGTTAGGTTTTCCACTTTTAGCTCATGCCAATGATCCGCAAGTCGACGACTTTGGCTCAACACAGGATGGCACCGCAGTTGAAATCTACACGCTCAAAAGCTCGACGGGCCTGACTGCAAAAATCATGACTCGTGGAGCAACTCTTGTTCAGCTGCACGTCCCGGACAAAGATGGAAAATCGGAAGACGTCATTCTGGGCTGGGACGACGTCGCTGGATACGAATCAGAAGACAACCAGTACTTCGGCTGCAGCACCGGTCGAGTCTGCAACAGAATCGCTCTTGGCAAGTTCTCACTGGAAGGCAAAGAATACTCGCTGGCGACCAACAACGAACCGAACCATCTGCACGGTGGAGCGGAACGCAGCCTTGATAAAGTTGTCTGGAAAGCCAAAGGCTACTCGAACGACAAGGGGCAGGGAGTACGCTTCACATATGTCAGTCCGGACGGCGAAGAAGGTTACCCAGGCGAACTAAAAATCACCGTTACGTACTTCGTCCCCGCTGACGCGAACAGATTGACAATCAGCTACAAAGCAACCACAGACAAGGCGACTCCTGTCAACTTAACCAATCACGCCTACTTCAACCTGTCAGGAGCTGGCAGCGATACGGTCCTTGATCACATGCTGCAGTTGAACGCAGACACGTATACACCAACTGACGAAACGCTTATTCCGACGGGAACAATCGACTCCGTTGAAGGCACTCCGCTGGACTTCCGAAAAATCAAAAAGATTGGTGCACGCATCGAAAAGCTCACCAACACCGGTGCTCTTGGGTACGACCACAACTTCGTGTTGAATCCGAAGCCCAATGACGACTCTCCCTTCAACCTTGCCGCCGTTTTGCGAGATCCAGCGTCAGGGCGAACGTTGCGTATTTCTACCGACCAACCTGGCATTCAATTTTACAGCGGAAATTTCCTGAAAGGCCAGAAGGGAAAAAGCGGTAAGACTTACGCTCACCGTAGCGCGGTCTGTCTGGAAACTCAGCACTTCCCAGACTCAGTCAATCACGAAAATTTCCCATCAACAATTTTGAAGCCCGGCGAAGAGTTCAAATCCAGCACTCAACTGTCTTTTGGAATTATTAAGCCAAAGGCCGAGTAGCACAGGAAACGCCCGAGCTGTAATTCTGCAGAAACCGGTGATGCAAAATAGAAACGGCTGGTTGTTCATTCACGAACAACCAGCCGTTTTCCGTTTCCATTTTGTCTGGTGTCAAATAACTACCAGCTTCGGACTCGCAACACTGATCGATGCGGAGTTGATCGGTAGCTGACGGAACTGACCGTTGGCACAGAACCACAAGCTGGCCGCACGGGCGCAGCGTAAGCGGTCGGAACGATGTAAACGGGAACTCGATAATAAACCACGGGGGCCGGCGCAACATAAACAGGTGCGGCATACGCATGTGCGTAAACCGGGGCCTGATAGTTATAGCCGTAATTGTAGCTAAAATAGTTGGACGGCCCGAACAGACCGTGTGCAGACGCCTGACTGCCTGTTGCCGCGGCAATCACGAGTAACAAAGCCAATTTCTTAAACATAGTCCTCTCCCAGGTGGGTTGAGCGTGAACAGCTAAGTGAAATGAACGAATTTCTGCCGCGCCTCCCTAATCGGCATAATCGTTACAAACTTCCCTGAGCATAACGCAGGGATTGGCCCAATTCGACGATTGTTTCCACAGAAATTTTCCTGACCAAGTTGTTTCTTCCGCGAACACCCAAAAACCACTGCTGGCGCACATGGCCCGCAAAAAAGGCGAAACGCCATTCCCACGTATACTGACCAGCAAATTTATGATGATTGCCCCGTAACAGGTTCTGCCAAAATTCGCTTCGGGCAACTCAAGGTCGAAGCTATCGCCGCAGATCACAATCTTATTTCTTCCAGATGGTTTCGTCATCGGTGTTGAATCAGTATCTTGTCACGCTGCGTCTGGAACGCTGGTGAAATGATTTCGCCTTAACCTGGAGCTCAACTAATGACATCGTCCTGTTTCTTGTCAGATAAACTGTCCCGTTTCGCGTGCCTGCTTTTTCTGGTGTCCTTCTGCTGCCTGCCCACTGTGGCGAGTGCTCAGGAAGCTGAGGTCACTGCCGACAATGCGGCGGTTGACACCGATCAGGCAATGGTAGCCCCTGAAGGCAACAAGGGAATCGTCCAGAAGCTTAATGATGCATTGAAGCCGATTGATGACAAGTTTGGCGAGATCAACGGATTTATTGGCGGGGAAATCATCTTCCGGCCCATTACTGTGGTCGCTGCTGACGAGAACGGAACGCCAGCCAGAAGCATTCCGGCGGCTGTTCTGGTGCTGATTGCGGGCGCCACGTTTTTCACTTTAAGAATGAAGTTCATTAACCTGCGAGGCTTCAAGCACGCAATTCTTGTCACAGCTGGCAAGTACGATGATCCGAATGACGCAGGAGAAGTAACTCACTTTCAGGCACTGACCGCCGCGCTTTCGGCCACCGTGGGGCTCGGAAACATTGGCGGAGTAGCGACGGCCATCGCACTGGGTGGCCCCGGTGCAACTCTGTGGATGATGTTGGCCGGCCTCATCGGCATGACATCCAAGTTCGTCGAATGTAGTCTGGGACAGATGTACCGAGAAGTGCGCCCGGATGGACGGATCATGGGAGGTGCCATGTATTACCTGTCTCGTGGTTTGAAGGAAATGGGACTTGGACCACTGGGCAAGGTTCTTGGTGTCGCATTTGCGATTCTGTGCGTCGGCGGGTCGTTTGCGGGAGGCAATTCCTATCAGGTGAATCAGTCTTTAACTGTGGTGGGCACTGCAATTCCATTTCTTGCGGCACCACTTGACGGCGGACCGGATTATCGTTGGGTGTATGGCCTGGTAATGGCAGCGCTTGTCGGCGTTGTCATCATTGGTGGCATTCGCAGAATTGCGGGCGTCGCCGAAAAGATTGTTCCGGCAATGTGCGGAATTTATGTCCTGGCAGCACTGGCGATTCTGGCGATGAACGCGACCGCGATTCCCGCAGCTTTTTCATCCATTATCACAGGAGCACTGAATCCATCGGCCGCCTTCGGTGGCTTCGTGGGTGTCCTTGTAATGGGCTTTAAGCGAGCCGCGTTTTCCAACGAAGCGGGAGTTGGCTCAGCAGCCATCGCTCACGCCGCCGCCAAGACAGATCACCCTATTCGCGAAGGACTGGTGGCTCTACTGGAACCGTTCATTGACACCGTTGTTATCTGCACCATCACGGCGTTGGTGATTATTGTAACGGGAGCTTACCTGCCAGAATCCGGCGAAGAGTATGCAAGGTTTATTCAGCAGGAAAACGGGGCTGGACTCACCGCGTTGGCGATGGAATCACAGATTACCGGCTTCAAATACGTACTATGCGTTTGCGTCATCCTGTTTGCATTTTCCACCATGATTTCCTGGTCATATTATGGCGAACGATGCTGGGCTTACCTGTTTGGCGACAAAACTTCGATGTGGTATCGATGCCTGTTTGTGGTATTCACATTTTTGGGCTCTGTAATCTCAGCAACTAACGTAATGGACTTCGGCGATCTGATGATCTTCGGAATGGCGATTCCCAATATCATCGGCCTGGTGCTGCTATCTGGAAAAGTGGCTCGCGAACTTAATGGCTACATGGGCAAACTGGCCAGTGGGGAACTGGATATCGAAAACCAGCGTTAAATTGCGTTTCTAAGTTGCCCGCAACGTACACGCCACATTCTGATGCATCCAGGATGCATCGTTTCGTGATGCATCGTGGCTCAAACAGTTAGCGAACGTTTACTAACAGCAAGTGACTGATCGCATTCATACGAAACGGCCCCTATTGCAACCGGATGAAAGCACTGAACGCACTCAGCGTCTGATGACATAAACACTTTATCCCTGAATTCCGGGGACGCCTCAAACTACTGGTAGATCAACTTCTGCTGGCACGAAAAACGTTTTGGATTGATGTTTCGCATCGATGTGCGATGATTGTGCGTCACATCCATTCTCAGAAAAGGCTTACTTATGACCTGGACTCCACGCAAGACAGTTGTCGTTCCCGTTGACTTTTCTGAGACGTCAGCTCCGTCAATCCGTACCGCGATCGATCTCGCAGCTGAACCCGCTGCAGTCCACGTGATACATGTGATTCCCGGTTTAGACACGGTGTCGCCGTTGGCTGTTTGGGGCGACGAAGATGCTGAAAAGACGTTGGTGGAAAACGCACTGAAGTACCTGAAGAACTTCCTTTCGGAAAACGATATCGCTGGAGTAACAACGTCTATAGAAGTTGGCTATCCGGGTGATCGCATCGTCGAATACGCTGACGAGCACCACGCAGACTTGATTGTAATCCCTTCTCACGGATACCACGGTCTGCAACGAGCCATCATGGGGTCGGTGGCAGAACGTGTTATTCGCCACGCCAACGTTGCAACTCTAGTGCTGCGACGTGACTAACGTTGATTGGGGGTCGTTAGCCACGTTCTCATTTTGGTGCGGAACGATACCCCACGCGGCATAAATTGAGTCGTTTAAGCCGACTCGTAGAGGAGGTCCATTGCAATGGACCGAAGTCCTCTTCTACGAGTCGGGTTAAACGCGAAACACATCATTTCCCGCCCCGCAACGTATAATTGGCAGCAGGGCAGGGCAAAGTTCGCAATGCGAACCTCCCGTCAGTTTGTTCGTGTCGCCTCAACCGCCGCAGAAAAAACACGGAACTATGCGGTGACCAATCAGTTTCTGGCAGCTACGCAGCAGTCTCAATTCACTGAGCCATCGCACATTTAGCGTTAACGCCGCCCGATCCATGGCCGAATGTCTGGGGCTTCCGTGGCTGCCCCCTTTCCGCGAGGCGAGGCAAAAACTCGCAACAACTGCCGCAACACCGGCGTGTTGTGCCGATCCACAACGAAGCGGCAAGGCGGAATCCAGCATTTCTCGTGTCCATACGAATTTGCCCTAAAGATCCGCCTCCGCAGGCAGAAGATCGCCTCGACATGCATTGGCCGTTCGGTTACTTCTCAGCCGTAACAAGGGTTTCGTCCTTGCTCCGGTGGCGTGGCATGTCTCAAAACGTGGGACGTTCTAACCGCCGAGTCGCTTCATTTTCGCTACGGCCATCATGCGAATCATTTTAAATTAGACTCTAACGAGACTGTGCCTCAGACCATTCGAGCTACCACTCGGAAACGCTCCGTTGTCGCTCTGAAAACTTGACTCAATGTGAACATGTTCGCCGCAATAAGTAGTCTAACAAGCTGGATTCTGAAACTGCGTCAGAAGATTTGATTCAGAATACAGCCTTGCTATGGCCGCCAGCCAAACACTCGATGAATTGCTTCAAGACCGTGCGATCAACGTGTGAATCATCCTTACAGCTTCCGTTCGAAGGTTCAGCATGCAACGCTGTAATCTAATTTCACAAGTCTTATCCGGACTTGTTTTGTTCCTGTTCGCAGGCTGCATGAATCCATGCTGCAGACCGGCTTCTATGTTCGCACAGCAGATGTACGCGCCAATCCAGTCGCAACAATGCTGCATGCCGCCGACCAACTGTTGCACGCCGGTCAACGTCGGAATTCCATCTTACCCAACACCAATTTCACCCATGCCAATTTATCCGGGGCCAGCTTATCCGGGGCCCACCTACCCGGAATACACAGATCCGTACAACGTCCCACTGGACAGCTTGCCAACGATTCCCAGCAACGATCCCACCGGAGGCCTTCCCACAACAGGATACATCCCGCCAGATTCGCTACCGACGCCGGAAAGTCCTCCGTTAGCAGTGCCATCGAATCCTGATCCATTCTCACCCATTTCATACCCATCAGCGCCAACGCCACAACCAACGCCACAACCAACGCC